>QKDF01000179.1 GCA_003245395.1 Clostridia bacterium | reverse complement strand
CTTAATAAAATGCAGCGCAACACCCAGAACAACCGCCTGTCTCGGATACTAGCACAGACGGAGATAGTTCCCGCTGTCTTCAAACGGGTTCTGTGCGGCCACATACTCCCGCAGCCGGGGCAGATACGGCTCCAGGTACTGGCTTAGCAGACCCCCCAGTACCACATCACAGTCCAATGCCATACGCACATTGTTCACTCCAATGGCCAGATGGCACAGCACATCCTCCCAAAGCTGTTCCAATTCCGGATCGTGTGCCGCCACGCCGTCAAAAAACTGCTCCAGTGTCAGACCCAGGCCGTCACTGATTCTCCAGGCCGTACAATACGCTTCCAGGCAGCCCCTGTGCCCGCATTTGCACAACAAGCCACCCGGTTCCACGCACATATGGCCAAACTCCCCACTGCGCCGGTTGTCGCCCGCATATGGTTCTCCATTTACAAATACCGCGCCTCCCACGCCGTATTCCAGTGACACATATGCCACATTCATGCCAAGATCCGTGCTTGCAAACCATTCCGCATAACCGCCGCTGGTTGCGTCGTTCTCCACAAAGCAAGGATAGGGGATTTCCCCTGTCAGCGCTTCCAACCGATTGTTGCGCAGGTGAAGTCTGGGGGCCAGGCAAATTCGACTGTGCGCCGGATCGATCACAGCAGGCACAGCAATTCCCACGCCGAGAAGCTTCTCTCGGTTCAGATTATTTTCATCCAGAAAGCATTCCAGTTCCTTCGCCAGAACACTGCCAAAATCCTCTTTTATCATTGCGGAAGGGCATAGCACCTTTTTAAAAGCCAGCTCTTGAAGCCGCAGATCCGCAGCCACAAAACGCAGGCGGTCTTCCATGATGGAAATCCCCACCGCAAACCGCGCATCCTCTACCACTGCCAGTCCTCGCGCACGCCTTCCACCGGTGGACTGCAATTCACCTGCATAGCGAATCAGCCCCTCGTCCAATAATTCCGCAAGATTCTGATGAACCGTAGGAAGACTCAGCTGCAAACCTGCCGCCACAGACTGCTTTGTACAGAGTCCTTCCGCCAGATATAGGTACTGGTATATTCGATTGCGCGTTTTCCTTCGGCGATCCGTGATCGTTTCACTCTGCTGTGCCAAAACATCCCGCCCCCTTTGCATGGAAAATTAACGTTTTAACTTTTATAAATGTAGTTTATATAACAAGCATGCCTATTTTATCCAATCCCAGAGCGCTTGTCAATACGCAGGCCGAACCCAGGCCAGCAGTATTCTTCGCAGGACATGTGCGCATAGAGCGGATCTGGAACGGTAATAATCAGGTAGAAGCATACTCCAAAGTACCGATTCCCTTTATCCATCAGCCGCGATCGGGGCACTATGTCAGATATGTAACAATGTCACTGAAAAGAATTTTCAAAAAAGGTATTGTACATAATATACAAAATCAACTCTGAGAAAGGGGTTATTTATGATGGGGAAAAAGGTACTGATCGTGGGTGGAGTAGCCGGCGGAGCAAGCTGTGCTGCCCGCCTGCGGCGCATGGACGAAACGGCGGAAATTATCCTGTTTGAACGGGGGGACTACATCTCTTATGCCAACTGCGGGCTTCCGTACAATGTAGGAGGCGTCATCAAAGGACGGGAATCTCTGCTTTTGATGACACCCCAGCAAATGAAAGACAAATTCAGTGTCGACGTTCGAACGGGCAATGAGGTGGTCGCCATTGACCGCACCGCAAAAACCGTCACAGTAAAGCGCAACGGGGAAACCTATACAGAAAGCTATGACACGCTGGTTCTGGCTACGGGTTCCACGCCTCTCAAGCCCCCCATCCCCGGCATCAACTCTCCCCGCATTCAGACGCTGTGGACGGTACCCGATACGGATCGCATCCGCACCATGGTGCGGGAGCAGAATCTCAAAAGCGCAGTCGTGGTAGGCGGCGGCTTTATCGGCGTAGAAATGGCTGAGAATCTGCAGCACGCGGGTCTGAAGGTCAGCCTGGTGGAAATGGCAGACCAGGTCATGGCGCCCCTGGATTTTGAAATGGCCCAACTGCTCCACGAGCATATTGCCCATAGCGGCGTGAACCTTTCTCTCGGCAGCGGTGTCAAATCTTTCGAAGATAAAGGCGACGCTGTGATGGTGACACTCAACAACGGCGAGACCATCCGTGCCGAGCTGGTCATTCTCTCCATCGGCCTCAAATCCAATACCGAGCTGGCCAAGGCCGCCGGTCTTGAGATGGATGGCCGCGGTGGTATGGTAGTCAACGACCATCTGCAAACCTCTGACGAAAATATCTATGCCGTGGGCGATATCGTCGACGTCGTGGATTTCATCGACAAAACCCAGACGCGTGTTCCCATGGCCGGCCCCGCAAACAAGCAGGGCCGCATCGCCGCGAACAATATCGCAGGCATGGATGACACTTACACCGGTGCACAGGCCACGTCCATTTCCAAGGTCTTTGATCTCACCGCCGCAACCACCGGCTGGAACGAGAAAACACTGGCCAAGAAGGGACTGGTATACGGCAAGGATTACGATCGGATCATTATCACGCAGAATTCTCATGCGGGTTACTATCCCGGTGCCACTCCCCTGACTCTCAAGCTTCTGTTCTCCAAGGACGGCAAAAAGATTTACGGCGCACAGATCGTGGGCCCGGAGGGTGTGGATAAGCGGATCGATACCATCGCCGTGACCATCCGCATGGGTGGCACCGTGGACGATCTGACGGAGCTGGAGTTGGCCTATGCCCCTCCCTACTCCTCTGCCAAGGACCCCGTCAACATGGCAGGCTTTACCGCAGAAAACGTTTTGAATGGCCTTGTGCAGTTTGCTCCCTGGGACGCCGTAGAACACAATCCCGACGCAGTGCTGCTGGACGTCCGTGAAGACGCGGAGCTGATGGCCTATGAGCTGCCCAACGCAGTCCACATCCCCTTGGGACAGCTGCGCAGCCGCCTGGGTGAGCTGGACCGCAGCAAGACATATATTGTCTTCTGCACCATTGGCGTCCGCTCCTATACCGGTTCCCGGATTCTGATGAACAACGGCTTCAAGCACGTCCTGCTCTATCCCTCCGGAACCCGGTTCTACCAGTCCACGCACTTTGAGACGGAGAACCCCATTTCCTGTGAGCCAGCTCCGGCAGCCCGGACCGCTGCGCCTGCCGCTTCGGCGGCCACTCCGGCTCCTGATGCGGTTGTGCATCTGGACTGCTGTGGAATGCAGTGCCCCGGCCCCATTATGCAGGTATTTGAAACCATGAAGGGCATGAACGACGGCACTTCGATGGAGGTTCTGGCCTCCGATCCCGGGTTTGTCAAGGATATCAGTGCCTGGTGCCGGCGCACCGGAAACACGCTTCTCAATACGGATAAGCGCGGAACCGATTATGTGGCTCTGGTACAGAAGGGCAATGGCCCCGTTCCCGTTCAGGAAGCCGCGCCCACGCTTCAGCCCGCCGTGGATGGAAAAACCATCATTGTATTCTCCGGCGATCTGGATCGGGTGCTCGCTTCGTTTATCATCGCCAATGGTGCCGCAGCTATGGGTCGCCCCGTGACCATGTTCTTCACATTCTGGGGTCTGAATGTCTTACGCAAAAGCCAAAAGCAGAATGTGAATAAGACATTCATGGAATCCATGTTTGGAACCATGATGCCCAGAGGTGTTGAAAAGCTGAAGCTGTCCAAGATGAACATGGGCGGCATGGGCACATCCATGATGAAGAAAATCATGAACGATAAAAATGTGGACTCTCTGGAGATGCTGATCCAGAAGGCCATGAAAAACGGTGTGAAGATTATTGCCTGCACTATGAGCATGGATATCATGGGCATCAAGGCCGAAGAGCTGATCGACGGCGTAGAGCTGGGCGGCGTGGGCGCCTATCTGGGCGATGCCGAAGAATCCAACGTCAATCTGTTTATCTAATCCCCGTCTTTCGATACCCCGGCAGATATGAAAAGCCCTGCAGTTCTTAAAAACTGCAGGGCTTTTTCCGACCCTGGCGGCCGGATTGGGAGCCATCGGTCGTCTGGCTCCGGGTTTTTCTGGGCACTGTCACAGGCCCATGAACTACAAAGAAGTTTTTCATCCACAGACCGCTTTACCGGATATATGGCGGGCGTGGAAACCAAGCGCTGTTATTCTGCGGTCTTCAGATAATCCACGGCAAACTGGGCATAGTATGCCGCTCCCCGGGGAAGCGTCTCCTCATCCACCTTGAATTTATCATTATGGTTGCCGTAGATGGCCCCGATTTCCGGATTTACACAGCCCAAAAACGCATAGAATCCAGGAGCCTTTTCTAAATAATAGCAGAAGTCCTCCGAGCCGGTCAGTTTTTCCGCCTCAATCAGCGCATCCGGTCCATAGAGCTCCACGGCAGCTTCCTGCGCAATTTTATTGAGCAGAGGATCGTCGTTGGCCACCGGATCGGTGAATTTCTCATATTCCAATTCCGCAGTGGCACCGAATACAGATGCGGTTTTCTGTGCAATATCTTTTATAACATCCTTAGATTCATTGAACGTCTTCAGCGAAAATGTACGCAGCGTCCCTTCCATCGTCACGCTCTGGGGGATGATGTTGAATCGGTCGCCGCCCTGGATTTTTCCCACAGTCACAACCAGGGGATTGAGCGGATCGTTTACCCGGCTGACGTAAGTCTGCAGATTCATCACAATGGCAGATGCCGCCACAATGGCATCCACGCCCATATGCGGTGCGGAACCATGCGCGGCCACACCTTTCACCGTAATCTTAAACCGACTGGCTGCCGCCATACGGCTGCCGGACTGGGCATTGATCTTTTTCGTGGGCATGGTGCCGAACACATGCATGCCCATTACGGCGTCCACGCCGTCCATGACGCCTTCTTGCACAAAATACGCCGCGCCGTTGCCCATTTCCTCCGCTGGCTGGAACAATAGCTTGACATCGCCTTCCAGCTCGTCTTTAATCTCCGTCAGGATTTTGGCCGCGCCAAGAAGCATGGCGGTATGGCAGTCGTGCCCGCAGGCGTGCATCTTGCCGGGATAGAGGGACGGAAATTCCACATCCGCGTTTTCCTGAATGGACAGCGCGTCGATATCCGCCCGCAGTGCAATGGTCTTTCCCGGCTTTCCCCCGTGAATCATGCCAGTGACGCCCGTCTTGGAATAGCGTTTGGTCGCAATTCCCATGGCGTTCAGTTCGGCCTCGATTACATTGGTGGTTTCCGTCTCCTCCCAGCTCAGCTCAGGATGCTGGTGAAAATGCCGCCTTTTTTCAACAATGTAGCCGCTATATTGTTCGGCAAGTTCTTTAATTCCCACAACTTACGTCCCCTTTCAATCCGTATGGATATTCCCGGAAAATTATTTTTCAGATATTCTTTTCAGCCGCTCCACAAATCAGCGGGTCGCCGCTGGCTTTACTTCAGCAGGGATCGGGCACAAATAGGTTTCCCCATTGAGCGTGGCCTTCCATTCCTTTTTTGCCGCATCAATGATTTCCGGCTGTTCAAACAGCTCCGCGGCAGTCAGGGCAATCGCCTCGGCGGCAAGCAGCATACCCTTGTGGCACAGGCCGGATTTCCCCTGGGATACCACCTGCCAGGAATGCCCCGGCGTTCCGAATGCCCATGTGGCGGCAGTCAGCTGCGCCGTGGGAACGACCCAGCTCACATCTCCCACGTCGGTGGAACCGGGCACGGGAATATCGCTTTTCTGATAGGGCTCC
>QKDF01000027.1 GCA_003245395.1 Clostridia bacterium | reverse complement strand
AGTGCGTGGTGCTGTCCATGGACGTGAAGCGCGTGGACGGGCAGTTCCGCCTGTTTGCCAAGGGCGCGCGGGAGGATACCGGCATCGACGCTATGGAGTGGGCCGTTCGGGGCGTGAACAGCGGCGCCGGTGAGATCGTCCTCAACTCCATCGACACGGACGGCGTCAAGGGCGGTTTTGATCTGGAGATGCTGGACGCCCTGGCCGCCAGGGTATCCGTGCCCATCATTGCCAGCGGGGGCGCCGGCTGCATGGAGGATTTTGCCGCGCTGTTTACCCATCCCGGCATCGATGCGGGTCTCGCCGCTTCGATTTTTCACACCAAGCAGGTAGACATCAAAGAACTCAAGCAGTTTCTGCGCGATCGCGGCGTGGAGATGCGTATTTAAGGAGAGCGGACATGGAACTGAAATTTGACGCAAACGGACTGATTCCGGCCATTGTACAGGACCACTACACCAAAGAGGTTCTGACCCTGGCCTATATGAACAAGGAGAGCCTGGCCATCACCATCGACGAGCGGCGCACCTGCTTCTGGAGCCGCAGCCGCCAGGAGCTCTGGCGCAAGGGCGAAACCTCCGGTGCGGTGCAGCATGTGGTCTCCATCACGGCGGACTGTGACGCCGACGCTCTGGTGGTGGAAGTCGTCAAGGACGGTCCGGCCTGCCACACGGGCGCAGAGAGCTGCTTTTTCAATCCCGTCTACCTTTCGGATGAACTCAAGGCGTTCAGCTATGAGGGGCTTTACGAGCTGATCCGGGGGCGTAAAACCAATCCCCAGGAAGGCAGCTACACCACGTACCTGTTCAACAAGGGTCTGGATAAAATTCTGAAAAAAGTGGGTGAAGAGTCCACTGAGGTCATTGTCGCCGCCTGCAAGAACGACCGGGCGGAAACCATTTTCGAGATCGCCGACGTAGCCTATCACATTCTGGTTCTCATGGTGCAGATGGGTATTTCCGTGGAGGACATCACCCGGGAACTGGAAAAGCGCCATGTGGTGGATCACAAGGTGAAGCAGGAGCGGATGCAGTGAACCCGGCGCTGTGTTCCGTACACACCCACTCCGTCCTGTGTGACGGGAACGACACGCTCGCGGAGATGGCCGCGGCGGCATACGCGTCCGGTGTGCGGTATTTTGGTGCCTCCGGCCACAGCCATACCCCCGCACCCATGGATCAGGACAACGTACTACCCCTCGATCTGGCGGAATACCGCACCGAGGTTTTGCGTCTTCGGTCGGAATATGCCGGGCGGATGGACGTGCTGCTGGGTTTGGAATGGGACAGCCGGTCCGACGCCCCGCCTCCTCCCGACCTGGATTACTGGATTGGCAGCGTCCATGATCTGTACGACCCGGATGCAGGCAAATATTACCCTGTTGACTGGAAAGCGGAATATCTTGCCTCCTGCTGCGTGGAGATGTTCCACGGAGACTTCCCCGCCCTGATCCGGCAGTATTACGCCGATGTCGCGGTGGTGGCGGCAAAAAAGCCCACGATTCTGGGGCACCTTGACCAGATCATAAAGCTCAACGGGGATGGCTCTCTCTTTGATGAATCGGACAGGCACTATCAAAGCGCTGCTTTGTTTGCCCTTCACAGCGCCGATCCCCAAACCACTCTGCTGGAGGTCAACACCGGCGGTATTTTCCGGGGCTATCGGAAAACGCCCTATCCCGCGCCGTTTCTGCTGAAAGAGTGGCAGGAAATGGGCGGACGGATTATTCTTACCTCCGATTCCCACAGTGTAGACTCCATCGTGTTCGGATACGATTTGGCGGCCGAAGCCGCCCGCGCAGCAGGCTTTACCGAGTGCGTCCTGCTGACAGGTACCGAGCAGATCCCCTGTGCGCTGTGAGCGGGATTGCTCCACCCGGTTTTTTGTGGCTGAAAAGACGGCTGCCCATAGGGCAGCCGCCTTTTGTCGTTTACACGGTTGAACAAAAGAAATCCGTTGTGGTTTAAGCCACAACGGATTCAATGAAAAGCCCGCTTTCTTATGCGCTTTCGGCCCAGGCCCGTATTTTCATTCCACTTTCAGCGTATACGTCTGCGGAACCACCTGACTGAGCAGCTCCGTCACAGCGCTGACCGCTTTTTCCCGTGCCTGTGTCAAAAGGCCGCGATCCGTCGCTTTTTGTTCCATGGACGCCATCTGATCTCTCTGAAAAGCATTGTAATCTTCTACGGTAAAGGGATTGAAAATACTGGTTTTCTCGTCGAACACCTCTATACTGTCCTGGTCGATTTCATGGGATAAAATCTCTGCTTCCGGCAATGTCACCGTGACACTGCTCACCCCGGTTTCGACCTTTGCTTTCGACAGATCCACGCCGGCCTTAATCTCACCGTCATAAGTCAGGATAAAGCTCTTGGTGGTAAACGGAAGTGTCACGCCGTAAAATTCGTTGCTGTTTTGAAATTGCGCCATATTCGTATACACATATGTAACCGTGGCCAGTTCCGAAATATCCGTCAGCCTCTGCTCCAGCACAACCGCAGAGAGTTCCGTCGCCGCATCCCCGACGGAAAGCCGGCCACCCATAAAACAGGCGATTCCTATGGCGGCACAGAGCAGGATGCCTAAAAGGACATATCGAACTGTTTTAAAAGGATGCACCCGCTCCTTTAACATTTCCATGAAAACCCTCCTGTGTCAGATTTTGTCGAATTTTATCATAGCAGGTTTTTTTATATCTGTAAAGGCGCAGGGGTTCACGGCAGTGGGCAGCGCCCGCAGTCCACCATTGTACAGCGGGCCGCGGGCGCATCATTCATCGTTATCGCTTGTTAATAGGCATTACCGCGGGTAACCGGATTTTCATAGTCCCACAAATTTCCGTCTTTATCATTTACACGGGCATTGCGAAGCATCTGACCAAACGTAGCGCCCTTTACAATGGTGCGCTGATTGGTAGCAGTTCCGCTGGTGGAGCCGCCGGTGGTGGTGTTAGCCGTAGAATTTGAAATGCCGGGTGTTCCCGTAGACGTAGACGCATTGCCGTTTGTCCCGGTCATTGTCGTGGAGCTGGTGGTTCCGGTACCTGTGGTGGTGCCGGTAGTGGTATTACCGGTGGTTGTGGTACCGGTTGTCGTGGTTGAGCCGGTGCCGTTTGTCAAGTCATTTTGTTTATAGCTTCCGCAGCCTGTCACGGACAGAGCCAACAGTGCGGACAGCAAGAGTGCAGATGTCCTTTTCAACTTGTCTCCTCCTCCTCATTCCAGACGCTTTCGTGTGCGATACCCTGCTTTAGTATGGCCGACCGCTGTCAAACTAGCACCGGAAGTTTCTGCAAACGGAGTGGAATTTTCTGTTTTTTACCAAAAATAAACTTGCTGCAAAAGAAAAAGTGCGTTACAATAATAAAAATGATTATCGATAAGCAACGAGGTGGAGCTTATGCAAGCCCGTCGTTATTCTTTCCAACGCGAGAAAATCTATGAAGCTGTCCGGAACAGCAGCCAGCATCCCACGGCGGAAATGATCTATGCCCAGCTGAAGCCCGAGCTTCCTGTTTTAAGCCTTGGCACTGTTTACCGCAATCTGCATCAGATGGCTGCGGAAGGCAGACTGCGCCAGCTGTCTGGCACGGTGGTTCGTTTCGACGGCATTGTAGCGCCACACACGCATTTTTGCTGCGATATATGCGGCGCAGTCACGGATCTGGAGCATTTGCCCTACGAAGCGGCTCTGGATCTGGCGGCAGAAAAAAACGGTTTCCAGGTCAGAGGGCACGCACTGAGCTTTTACGGTGTCTGTCCGGCCTGTTCTGAAAAAAGCCGGAATCATTCGGATCAATCAATTGAAAGGAGTACATAACCATGGAACTGAAAGGCAGCAAAACCGAGGCAAATCTCTGGACGGCATTTGCCGGCGAATCTCAGGCACGAAATAAGTATACTTATTTTTCCAGCAAAGCAAAAAAAGAGGGCTACGAGCAGATCGCGGCGCTGTTCCAGGAAACTGCCGACAACGAGAAAGAGCATGCCAAGCTGTGGTTTAAGGCACTCGACGGCATCGGCTCCACCGAGGAGAATCTGAAGTCCGCTGCTGCCGGTGAAAACTACGAGTGGACTTCAATGTATGCCGAAATGGCCAAGACTGCCGAGGAGGAAGGCTTCCTGGCTCTGGCCGCACAGTTTGAGGGCGTCGCTAAAATTGAAAAAACCCATGAGGAGCGTTATCTGAAACTGTTGGAAAATTTGAAAAAGGGCGAGGTTTTCCAGAAGGGCGATAAAGTCATGTGGTTCTGCCGCAACTGCGGCTATGTGGAGATCTCTGAAAAGGCCCCGCTGGTGTGTCCCATCTGCAAGCATCCCCAGAGTTATTTTGAAATAAAGCCCTTCAACTATTGACCTTCCCGGCGGCAGCACAAGCTGCCGCCGCTTTTATTTGAAAGCTGTGCCTTTTCTTCTGATTTATGGTATAATAGCTGAAAAGCAGCAATTATACCTGGCATGCCGGCTGGTTCCGCCTCCGGCGGGAGGCCGGCGGCCATTTCTGTTGCGACCGCCTCGCTCCTGGCGGGGCAACTGGCTGCGATAACAATTATACCATGAATTTTGGGAATTCATGGTATAATTCAATAATCTATTTTATGATTATCCGGCACGTCTCATACGGCGGGGCACCGAAAAGCGGCTGCCGGTGTCCGACCCAGCAATTCCGCCGCCCCTGCCCCGGATCACCGCGAAAGCCGCCAAGGAGGCACTGAATATGGATCAGCTCAAAGCCGGAGCGCAAGCTCTGGCTCCTGCTCTAAAAGAATTGAAAGACGCCCTTCACCGCCGGCCTGAGGCCAGCTTTCAGGAATTTCACACAACCGCTTTGATCTGTCACCGACTGGAGGCGTTGGGTCTCTCCCTGTTGAATTTGGACATGGACACCGGTGCGGCGGCAGTCCTGGAAGGTGGTCTTCCGGGCGGAACCGTGGCACTGCGCGCGGATCTGGACGCAATTGCAGAGCACGAGTCGCCAGACCACGCAATCCGCTCCGAAACTGAGGGGCTGATGCATGGCTGCGGACATGATTTCCACACAGCCTGTCTCTGGGGCGCCGCAAGTCTGCTGTCTCAAATGCGGGAACAGCTTCACGGGCGGGTGATCTTTTTGTTCCAGCCGGCCGAGGAAGTGACGCAGGGTGCTGCCGCCATGCTTTCCCACGGGCTGCTGGACCGGCTGCCGGAAATGCCCGCGTGTCTGTTCGGTCTGCATAACCGGCCGGAATTAATCTGCGGGCAGATCGCCGTGATGGCGGGCCCTATTATGGCCGGTAAAATCAATTTCCGCATCACCCTTCGGGGAAAAGCAGGACACGGCGGCTCTCCCCATAAATGCGTGGACCCGGTCGTAGCGGGTGCCGCGCTGACCTCCGGCATCCAGACAATTGTCAGCCGGAACACAGATCCCCTGGACGCGTTGGTCTGCGCGGTCTATTCTGTCCACACCGACGCGCCCGACTTTTTTGTCCCCTCCATCCTGACCATGACCGGAAGCATCCGTTTTCACCGGGACCCAGTGGGACAGTCCGCCGCGCGCAGACTTCAGGAGCTGGCGGAACACACCGCCGCAGCCTATGGCTGCACGGTGGAAACGGAACTGATTCCCCAGGTTCCGGTCACCTGGAATCCTCCCGCTCTGACAGAGATCGCGCAGCGTGCAGCAATAGAGACTGTCGGGCAGGAAAATGTGGTTTCTCCGCCGCCGGATATGGGCAGCGAGGATTTCGCTGTATTCGGCGCTCGGATTCCCGCATTTTTTTACTGGCTGGGCAGCGGATACCCCGGACGGGAGAACGCCCCCTGGCACGCTTCAAATTTTGAAACGGATGACGATGCTCTTCCACTGGGAACAGAACTGCTGGCCCGATCTGCACTGGCGGCACTGAATGGACAGCTGGGTCAAAGGAGAACATGATGAAAACAGGACTGGTTTTAGAGGGCGGGGCTTTCCGCACAATTTTTTCCGCAGGCGTATGCGACGCATTTCTGGACGCAAACTTGATGCCGGATTATCTGATCGGCGTCTCAGCGGGTATCGGATACGGCGTCAGCTATGCCTCCCGGCAGAAATGGCGCAACCTGAACATCATCACGCACTATGCAAACGACCGGCGGTATATGAGCTGGGGCAACCTGCTTAACCCGCACAACCGCTGCTATTTCGGACTGAAATTCGCTTACGAGGATATTCCAAATCAATATATTCCCTTTGACTATGAGGCCTTCGCCGCTTTTCCGGGTGAGCTGGAGGCTGTTGTGACCAACCTTGACACAGGGCGGGCCGACTATCTTTCCGTGCCCCGCAAAGACGATCATTTTGTTCTTTTGCAGGCCACCTGCGCCATGCCGCTGTTGTTTCCCGTCTTTGAAATTGACGGGCAGCCCTACCTGGACGGCGGCTGTGCCGACGCGATCCCCTGGCAGCGGGCGTTTGACCGGGGCTGTGACTCGGTGGCGGTGGTGCTTACCCGGGAACGGTCCTATATCCGCGGCGAGGAGCGGGCTGATAAAATCATCCGTCGCCGTTACCGTCATTATCCGAATTTCCTGGACACCATGAGCCGGCGGGCGGACAACTACAACGAGAGCCGCGCCAAGCTGTTTCAGCTGGAGCGGGAAGGCCGCGTTTTCATCATCGCCCCAGAGACTACGGTTGGCTTTTCCCGGACGGAACGGAACCTTGAAAAAATCCGCGGTCTGTGGCAGGACGGATATTTCAAAGGCCGGGCGGCAGCGCCTGCCCTGCAGGAGTTCTGGGGGCTCTCCCGGGATTTTACATAGATTTAACATAAATTTTGCTCCTCATTACTTTCAAATCTGATATTTTACATATATAATTGTCCATGCACGACAATGTTAAATCTGTGTAAATGTCTTTGTAAATCTTGAAGGAGAACTCTCAATGGATATTTTTTCTGTCTTTGCTCTATGCGGCGGCCTGGCCTTTTTTCTCTACGGCATGAGCGTCATGTCCAACAGCCTTGAGAAAATGGCGGGCGGCAAATTAGAGCGGATACTCAAACGCATGACTTCAAATCCCTTTAAGAGCCTGCTGTTGGGTACGGGAATTACCGTTGCCATTCAGTCTTCTTCCGCAGTGACCGTGATGCTGGTCGGCTTGGTAAACTCCGGCGTAATGGATCTGAGTCAGACCATCGGCGTCATTATGGGTTCCAATATCGGGACCACGACAACCGCGTGGATCATATCCTTATCCGGTATCCAGAGCAATAACGTGTGGGTGAAACTGCTCAAGCCAGAAAGCTTTTCCCCCGTACTGGCCATGATCGGCATCGTCATGATCATGGGTTCCAAAAAGCAGCGCAGACGGGATATCGGGCGGGTTCTGGTGGGGTTTGCAATTTTAATGTATGGCATGGAGCTGATGAAAACCGCCGTGGACCCTCTCTCGGATATACCTGAATTCAGAACAATTCTGACCGCTTTCAGCAATCCGCTGCTGGGTGTGCTGGTGGGAACCGTGTTTACCGCCATTATCCAGTCTTCTTCCGCCTCCGTCGGTATTCTTCAGGCTTTGGCCATGACCGGCAGCATTACGTTCGGAGCCGCCATCCCCATTATCATGGGACAGAATATCGGCACCTGCGTCACCGCCCTACTCTCCTCCATCGGTGTCACGCGCAATGCAAAGCGCGTAGCTGTGGTTCATATTTCTTTTAATATCATCGGCACCACCATTTGCCTGATTCTGTTCTACGGAAGCAACGCTATTTTCTCATTTTCTTTCATTGAAAAACCAATCAGCGCTGTTGGCGTGGCGTTTTGTCACTCCATATTTAATCTGTTGACCACCGCATTGCTTCTCCCCTTCTCCCGCCAGTTGGAAGAATTGGCCTGTACAATGATAAAGGCCGAGACAAAGGAAGAGAGCTTCGCGTTTCTTGACCCCCTGCTGCTGCGCACTCCCAGCGTAGCCATCAATGAATGCGCTGCCATGACCGACAAAATGGCGCAGGTGGCTCACCGCAACCTTCTTCTGTCCATCGAACAGATCAGCCAGTATTCCCCCGAGCGGGAAGCTGAAATTTTTGCGGGTGAGGACAAGCTTGATATCTATGAGGACAAGCTGGGAAGCTATTTGGTGTCTATCTCTCAGAAGGGCCTCTCTGAAGCCAACAGCCGGGAGGTCTCCCGCCTGCTGCACTCCATCGGGGATTTTGAGCGTATCGGCGACCACGCTCTGAACCTGCAGGATTCCGCCCGGGAACTGCATGACAAGGAGCTGAAGTTCTCCAACGCCGCTTTGAGCGAGTTGGATATCCTCACCTTGGCCATCACCGATATTCTGGATAAAGCCTTCACCTGTTATCTGCAGGATGATCATAACCTGGCCGTGCAGGTGGAACCACTGGAAGAAACCGTGGATGCTTTGATTGAGGAAATCCGTCTGCGCCACATTGAGCGGCTGCAAAACGGCACCTGTACCATCCAGCTGGGCTTTGTGCTCAATGACTTGCTGGGCAATTTTGAACGGGTTTCCGACCACTGCTCCAATATCGCCGTCTGTGTCATTGAAGCCTCCACCGGCACCATGGATACCCATGCCTATCTGGACAAGATCAAACATGGAGACGGCAACTTCTCCGCTTACCTCAAGCAAAACTTAAATAAATACCGCCTGCCGGAAGTGCGGTGACGGTTTGATTCTTTATAAAGGCGCGGCAGCAGGCCGCGCCTTTGTCTTCCCCATTGATACCGCCCTCACTTATGCGCTCCTTATGCAGTGGTAATTTGCATTTTTTCTAAGAAATCCGTGTGATTTCTGCTTGTATCTCTCTTATCTTAATTAAACCGCAAAATTAAAGTATTTATTATTCCGTAAATTTCAAATAATTATTCATTTTCAAGGGAAAAGGATTGACAAGTGCAGCCTGTCGTGATAAGGTAAATTACGTTTTAAACATATCGTATATGGCTCTTCGGTCAATGGCGAAAAACTCCGCCCTGACTGATCACGAAAATCAAAGGAAAAAGGAAGTTGTTTGGATTATGAAAAAGATGATGACTCTCTTGCTGGCTCTGGCAATGACCGCGTCCCTGGCCGCCTGCGGCTCTTCCGCCGGAACTGCCGCCTCCGGCAGTTCTTCTGCCGGCTCCGCCTCTGCGTCCGCCTCCGGCAGCAGTTCTGCCGCCACATTTACCACCGTGGAAGCAGGCAAGCTGCACATGGCTACCAACGCCGCATTCCCTCCATATGAAATGGTGAAGGATGACGGCTCCTACGAGGGCATCGATGTGGAGATTGCCACCGCCATTGCCCAGAAGCTGGGCCTGGAACTGGTGGTGGACGATATGGACTTCACCTCTGTTATTACTGCCGTTCAGACCGGCAAGGAAGACATCGCCATGGCTGGCCTGACCGTCAACGACGAGCGCAAGCAGAATGTGGACTTCACCGACTCCTACGCCACCGGCGTACAGGTGGTCATCGTCCCCGAGAACTCCGACATTAAGACCGTGGACGATCTGGCCAACGACAAGATGATCGGCACCCAGGAAGGTACCACCGGCTATATCTACTGCTCCGCCTCTGTTGAGGACGGCGGCTATGGTGAAGATCACGTCATCGCCTATACCAACGGCGCCACCGCCGTGCAGGCTCTGCTGGCCGGCAGTGTGGATGCGGTCGTCATCGACAGCGAGCCTGCCAAGGCTTTTGTGGCCGCCAATTCCGGCCTGAAAATTCTGGATACCGAGTATACCCGCGAGGACTACGCCATCGGCGTTTCCAAGGACAATACCGCGCTGCTCAACGCCGTGAACGGGGCTCTTCAGGATTTGCAGAACGACGGCACCGTGCAGTCCATTATTGACAAGTACATCCCTGCGGAGTAAACTGGATTCGCGCAATTTGTAAGCATCTGCAAAAGAAGGAGCGGCGCCGCCGCTCCTTCTTTGCTGTAAAGGAGATGAGAACACATGGGTTTTTGGGAGACCGCCATGGCCAATTTTGATGCATTGTCCACGGCGAAGGAAACCATCCCCTTCCACGTACAGTTCCTTCATGATTTTTATCAGAGCTTTGTTCAGGGCAACCGCTGGCTGTTGTATGCAAAGGGCCTGCTGGTCACATTGGAGATCACTGCCGTGGCATTGCTCATCGGTGTGGCTCTGGGTATTTTGGTTGCGGTTGTCCGCACGGCCCACGACTTACAGCGCCCCGGCCGACGCGGCAACCCCATCATCGGGTTTTTAAATGCCCTTTGCAAAATCTATACCACCGTCATCCGGGGTACCCCTATGATGGTGCAGCTCCTGATTATGTACTTCGTGATCTTTGCGGGGTCCAGGAACCAAACCGCGCTGGCTATGCTGGCTTTCGGCATCAACTCCGGAGCCTATGTCTCTGAAATTATCCGCGGCGGCATCATGTCCGTGGATCAGGGACAGACTGAGGCAGGTCGGTCTTTGGGTATGGCATACAGTCCGGTCATGCGGTACATTGTCATTCCCCAGGCCATCAAAAACATTTTTCCAGCGCTGGGCAACGAGCTGATTACACTTTTTAAGGAAACCTCCATCGTGACCGTCATCGGTCTGGTGGATCTGACCAAGGCGGCTATCTTGGTGCAGAGTAAATCCTATCAGGCATTTATGCCCTTTATCGGCATTGCTCTGGTCTATCTTGGATCAGTCCTGCTGCTGACCTGGCTGCTGGGACTTATGGAAAGGAGGCTGCGTCAAAGTGATCGACGTTAAACATCTGTCCAAGTCCTTCGGTGACCATTTGGTATTGGACGACATCTCCGAGCATATTGAGCAGGGAGAAAAGGTCGTGATCATCGGGCCCTCCGGCTCCGGTAAATCCACATTTCTGCGGTGCCTCAATCTGTTGGAGACGCCCACTGAGGGCACAATTACTTTCGACGGAGTTGAGATCACCAATCCCAAAGCCAATATCAACGCCATCCGGCGTCAAATGGGTATGGTGTTCCAGCATTTCAACCTGTTCCCCAACATGACGGTGCTGCGCAATATCACGCTGTCTCCGGTTCAGACCGGGCTGATGAAGCAGGCCGAGGCGGACGCCGAAGCCGCCCGACTGCTGGAGCGGGTCGGCCTTGCGGATCGTGCGGAATCCTATCCCGCCCAGCTTTCCGGCGGACAGAAGCAGCGCATCGCCATCGTTCGGGCGCTGGCCATGCGGCCGAAGGTCATGCTGTTTGACGAACCCACCTCCGCTCTGGACCCCGAGATGGTGGGCGAGGTGCTGGAGGTTATGAAGCAGCTGGCCGTTGAGGGAATGACCATGGTGGTCGTGACCCACGAAATGGGCTTTGCCCGGGAGGTGGGCAGCCGTGTTTTATTCATGGACGGCGGCCACATTATGGAGGAGAACACCCCCGCGGAGCTGTTTTCCAACCCCCAGAGCGAGCGGCTGCAGAGTTTTCTCGCAAAAGTCCTGTAAAACCAGCCAGCGCCCTGCCGATTGTCGGCAGGGCGCTTGTTTTTGTTTATTTATAGTACGCAATCAACAAATCCACCACCGTACCGTAGCTTTGCAGGCCCTTCTCCTGTCCATAGCCCTTGAGGAACTCATCATAGACTTTGTTGGACACCTTCTTGGTAACAGACTTGTCAAACTGCGCCCAATAGGCGTTGTTGTTCTTCATATCCGCCCGCACTGTTTCCGGCAGAGAATCGTAGACGGTCTGCCAGCGGTCGTGGTCGGCGGAATAGAGGGCATTGCCAAGATAAATATATCCCAGCAGCCAGCCGGAGTAGGCATACGTCTCATTCCCGCAGGTGGTGCAGGCCAGAATCGCGAGGAAGTTACACTCCTGCTCGGAGGTAATCCCCCGCTGATGGGCCAGCTCGTGGGAAGCGGTGGCCGCCAGCAAACAGGCGGGGCTATCCACATTGACGTTGGTCTCACCGGTAAAGGGGCAGTAAACCCCGGTAAAGTCCAAAATACTCATAATCCTTGAAAAATGTATCTGCTTGGGCGGCTTGCTGTCAAACTGCAGGAAGGGCCATTGCTTGACCAGTCCGTCGTAGGCATCAGGGCTCTCGGCCAGAATTTCATCCCGAGGCACCGCAAACAATTCGTTTTCATCACGGGATACCTGACCCGCAGTCTCGTTGAGCTTTTGTGCAAAATAGGCCGTCACGCGGTACAGATCATCCACATCCACATTCTCGGCATAGATGCCGGATTTCTCCTGAAACCCGTCGGCATAGCTGTCGATGCCCCACATGAAGCAAAAACCGGTGTAAATGCTCAGCGCCACGCACACAGCCCCCAGCAGGGCGCTGTAGCCCCGGCTCAGCCTTCGGCTGCCAGAGCGGATGATGGCGACCAGATTCCAGATCACATACACTCCGCCAAAGACGAGCAGCAGGATGCACAGCACCTCCATCACCGATACGTCTGTTTGATAGCACAGCCGGCCGATGCCGCGACGCAGCGGCACAGTGATATGCGCTGAGACAGCGTTCATCCACGCCCGGTGATGCCGGGTGAGAAAATAGGCCGCCAGCAGCGCCGCATTTGCCAGAAACCAGATATGCAGTTTGCGATGCCGCAGGAAAAATGCTTTCAAGGGATTCTCCTTTACTCCGCCGCAGCCAGAAGCTGTTTCGTATATGCCTCTTTCGGATGGTCAAACAGTTCGTCCACGTCTCCCTGTTCCACAATCCGACCGCCCTGCATCACCAATACCCGGTGGCAAAGCTGATAGACCACATTCAGATCGTGGGAGATAAACAGATAACTCAGGCCCAGCTCCCGGTTTAGCTTTTTCAAAAGCGCCAGAATCTGCGCCTGGATCGTTACGTCCAAGGCAGACACAGGCTCGTCGGCAATCAGAAACTTCGGCCGCTGAATCAGCGCCGTGGCGATGCTGACTCTCTGTCGTTGGCCGCCGGACAGCTCCGCCGGCTTTGCCTCCAAGCACTCCTCCGGCAGCTCCACGCGCTCCAGAATTTCCCGCACCCGGCGCCGCCGCTCCGAAGCATCATACTTGCCGTAAATCCGCAGAGGCTCCTCCAGCGTCCACGCCACAGTATGCGCGGGATTCAAAGAGCTGTACGGGTCCTGAAAAATCATCTGGGGCCGCTTCGTATAGTGGATCACTTCCCCGGCGTCCGGCTGCACCATCCCCAGAATGGTTCTGGCCAGGGTGGTTTTGCCGGTGCCCGACTCCCCCACCAATCCCAGAATCTCGCCCGCTTGCACGTCAAAGGTCACATCATGCAGAATTTCCTGATATTCTCCCCGGTGAAACAGTCCGCCGCCGCGGTAGCCGCTGGTCACATGGCGGACGGAGAGTGCCAGTTCTTCGTTCATGGCTGTTCCTCCTTCCGGGTACGTGTGGGGATAGCGGCGATGAGGTGCCGGGTGTACTCATTTTCAGGATGGGCATAAACCTGCTCCGTCTCTCCCGCTTCCACAAGAACGCCCCGCTGCATCACGGCCACCCGGCCGCATAGCTTGCGCACCACGCTCAGATTGTGGGAGATGAACAGCATGGAGATGCCGCGCTCCTGATTCAGCCTTTTCAAAAGCGTCAGAATCTGGGCCTGCACCGTCACATCCAGAGCTGTTGTGGGTTCGTCCAGCAGCAACAGTCCGGGGCCTGTGACAATGGCCGCGGCGATCATTGCTCTCTGGAGCATCCCGCCGGAGAGTTCATGTGGGTATTTTTCACAGATTCCCGCCGGGTTCGGCAGCTCAACCGCCGTAAGCGCGGCAATGGCCCGCTCCCGCCGCTCCTGCCGTGTGAGGGTCGTGTGAATCAGCAGCGCCTCCTCCACCTGTTCGCCGATTTTCATCAGTGGGTTCATGGCGCTCATCGGCTCTTGGAACACCACGCCGATTTCCTTCCCCTGAATCCTGCGCAGCTGCGCCCGGTCTGCGTGAAGCAAGTCCTGTCCATTGAGCAGAATTTTGCCTGTGTAATCGCACTGCCTGCGGGGCAGCAATCCCGCTACGCTCATAGCCGTGACAGATTTTCCGGAGCCGGATTCTCCCACCAGACCCAGGATTTCTCCGTCGCGGATGGTCAGGGATACTCCCGCCACCGCCTCGTGGCTGCGGGAATGAAATTTCACATGGAGGTCCTGTATTTCCAGCATCAGTCCACCTCCCCGTTCCGGCGCTGCAGCCCTTCGCCGATCAGACCCACGCCGAAGATCAGCAGCACAATCATCAGCCCGGTACCCAGCGCATACCAGGGCGCGGAGCCCAGCATTCCCTGGGATTCGGAGAGCATATAGCCCAGCGACGCGTCCGGCGGCTGAACGCCGATGCCCAGATAGCTCATGGATGCCTCTGCCAGCACGGCATTGTTGAAGCCGATGGTGACGGCGGGCAGAAGCACCTGCATCGTGTTGGGCAGCATATGGGCAATCAGAATCCGTGCGCTGCCCGCGCCCATCAGCCGGGCGCTTTTCACATAATTTACATCCCGCAATGCGGCAAATGCCGTACGTGTCACCCGGGCGAAGCTGGGGATAAACACCAGTCCCAGCGCCAGGATCACGTTGTATTTCCCGCCGCCCAGGATGCTGATGATCACCAGTGCCAGCAAAATGCTGGGGAAGGCCGTCATCGCGTCGTTGAGCCGCATGAGTATGCTGTCCACTGCCCCGTCAAAATAACCGGTCAGCGCACCGACCAGCGTGCCGAATACACCGCCGATGGCCACTGTGCACAGGGCAATCAGGAATGTCGTCCCCGCGCCCTTGAGTACCCGGCTAAAGATATCCCGGCCAAAATTGTCGGTGCCCATCAGGTGCCACAAAGAGGGGGCAAGCAGTTTTTCGCTTCCGGACATAGCGGTGGGATTGTAGGGTGTCCAGAAAAAGCCCAGAAGGATTAACAGCGTCAGAGTCCCTGTCAGAACAAGCCCCGCCAGGAGGTATCCGTTCATCTTCCGTTTCATTTCGCACCTCCCAGCCGCAGCCGCGGATCGATGCGCTGATTGATCAAATCCGCCGCGGTGCCCGCCAGCACCACCCACAGCGCCAGGATCACCACAATGGCCTGTACCACCGGATAGTCCCGGTTGCCTATGGAGGCCAGCAGCAGCCGCCCCAGACCGGGGACGGCGAAGACCTGCTCCACCACGATGCTGCCCGCCACAATTTCCGCCATGGTCTGGGCCAGGAACGTCACCACCGGCACCATGGAATTTTTCAGCACATGGCGATACAGCACGCCGCTGCGGTCATTGCCCCGGGAGATGGCGGTGCGGACATAGTCCTTCTCCATCTCACCGCGGATGGTGCTGCACAGCATGCGCACGGTCATGGCAATCCGGGGCAGCGCAATGGACACGGCGGGATAGAGCAGATATCCCACGGAGGCCAGCGGGTGTTCCCCAAAGCCAGGAAAGCGCCCGTGTGTAAACCACTTGAGCAGGATGCTGAAGACCCAGGTCAGCACCACGCCGGTAAAAAACGGCGGAATCGCCATCAACAGCTGATTGACCACCACGGATACGGTGGCCAGCGCCCCGCCGGTTCGCCGCGCGGTATGTACGCCCACGGGGATGGACACCGCGGTGATGAGTACAAAGCTGAGGGCGCTCAGGCACAGCGTGATGAGCAGCGGCCCGCGGATCAGCTGCCCCACGGGGAGCTGATAGCTGTAAGAGGTTCCCAGGTTGCCCGTAAAAAAGCCCGCGATCCAGCTTCCGTACCGCACCAGCAGCGGACGGTTGAGCCCCAGCTGCTCCCGCAGCGCGGCAATTTTTTCCGGCGTAGCCTCCGTTCCCAGCAGAGAGGTCGCCGGGTCGCCGGAGATCAGATCAAAGGCCAGAAAGGTCAAAAAGGAGACAATGACCATGGTAATCAGCAGCATTAAAATCCGCTTGGCTGCTTCTTTCATGATCATTGCCTCCCCTCTGGGAAAGCGGCGAACGCCGCTCTTACTTCACGTAATGGATGCCGGACAGATCCAGCACATAGATGGGATAGAACTGGAAGCCCTCCAGCTCGGGTTTAATCGCTACCAGGTCTGCCAAATCCTGAATGTAAACGTTGGCGGCGTTCTCCGTCAGGTTCTGTTCCATCTTCTTATAGATGGCGGTCTGCTCGTCCTCGTCACCGGTGGCCTGCGCCTGAGCGAAGAGGGCATCATAGTCCGCATTGCTGTAATTGATAAAGTTGCCGCTGTTGCCGGTGGTAAACCGTTCCAGCAGAGCACGGGCGGTCATATTGGCCGCGTCCACACCGATGACGGTGGACTGGTAGTTGTGGTTGCTGTACACCTCGCTGAGCCAGGTGTCCCACTCCACAGGCTGGATGGTGGCGTTCACGCCGATGGCCTTGAGCTGCTCCACCAGCACCTGAGCGGTATCCACATGGGGCTGATAGTTGGCCGGAACGGTGATCGTCATGGAGAACCCGTCCGGATAGCCGGCCTCCGTCAGCAGTTCCTTGGCTTTCTGGATGTTCTGGGTGTAATAGTCCGTCAGATCATCCATAAAATATTTTTTGAATGCCGGGTACATACTGGAACCGATGGCCTTTCCGTGGCCGTCGGAGACCAGATCCAGCACCTGCTGCTTATCCACGGCATAGCACAGCGCCTGACGCACGCGCACGTCGTCGAAAGGTTTCTGGGCATTGTTGAGGTACAGCGCCTGCACCAGATTCATGGTGCCTTCCAGAATGTTGTAGCCGCTCAGCTGCGCCACCTGGGTGCTCGTCAGGTGACCGCATAGATCGATGGCGCCGCTTTGCAGAGAAAGCACCAGACTGTCGGCGTTTTCAATGATTTTGAACGTCACCTTGTCCAGATAGGCTTTCTGACCCCAGTAATCGTCAAAGCGCTCCAGCACAATGGAATCCTGCGCCGTGCGGCTGACAAATTTGAACGGGCCGGTGCCCACGGGAGCCGTGGCCTGCTGGTCATAATCCTTCGGGATGATGGCGGTTGTCAGATAGGACAAAAACTCGTTGTCGGCCTGCTTGAGCGTAATGACGACGGTGTGGTCATCGGTGGCTTTCACAGACTGGATATTGGAAAACGCCGCCACCAGAGGAGCTCCCCCTGAGGTGTCGGCGCAGCGTTCAATGGAATACACCACATCGTCCGCGGTCACCGTCTCTCCGTTGTGGAACTTCACACCGCTGCGCAGGGTAAAGGTGTAAGTCAGCCTGTCATCGGAAATATTGTAGTGGTCGGCCACCGCGCAAATCAGATCTCCGTCGGGAGAGGGTTTCATCAGGCCCTCAAAAACATTGAACATGACTTCTTTGGTTCCTGCCGCCACTGCATAGTGGGGGTCAAGACTGTCGTCTAAGTCCTGTGCGATGCCCACGGTGATCTCGCCACCCTGGACAGTTTCTCCGGTGGAACTACCGGTAGAGGATTGTTCTCCCGATCCCGCCGCCGCGCTTCCGTCTCCGCATCCGCTGAGTACAGAGCACAGGAGGCCAATCAGAAGAAGTGCGGATAGGATACGCTTCTTCATATTGTTTCTCCTTTTCCCTCACCGCCCGTTCCCGGGTCGGTGGGACCAGATTTTCGGCTCCTATTCACTTTTGGGCTCGAAAATAAGAGCCTTGCAGGTCTGCTGATGAAGCACAGATGCCTGCAAGGCCGTATTGTACACGATTTATCCTTTGATTGCAAGGTTTTTTTCAGAATTCTCCCGGTTTCCCGTCATTTTTCTTTGCATCAGGCCGGGGCTGTCCGTCCCGGTAAGCGGCCATATCCACGGGAAAGCCGCGGGAACGCAGGCGTGTCTCCACCCAAAAATTGATAGCGCTGTGCAGGCATGCAAACACCGGGACGCCGAAAAACATGCCCAGTACGCCGAAAAAGCTGCCGCCAACCAGAATGGCAATAATGACCCACAGGCTGGAAAGTCCCGTCTTATCCCCCAGGATTTTCGGTCCGATGATGTTGCCGTCCACCTGCTGCAGGGCAATGATAAAGATCAGAAAATACAGCGCCTTGATCGGAGAATCCAGCAAAATCAGAAAAACGCTGGGGACGGCGCCGAGAAACGGGCCAAAAAAGGGAATGATATTCGTAACGCCCACAATCACGGACACCAGCGGCGCATAGGGGAAATTGAAAATTCTGGAGCAGATAAAGCAGATAATCCCGATAATCAGAGAATCCAGCAGCTTACCGCGGACAAAGCCGCTGAAAATATCGTCTATCTTCCGTGTTCCGCGGAAAATCCAACGGGCGTTTTTCACAGAAAACAATCCCCACACCAGCTTGCGGCAGTATGCGATGCAGCGCTCTTTGGTGGTCAGCAGATAAATGGACACAATGATGCCCACCAACAGATTCTTCAAAAAAGTCATCGCGCTGACGATTCCACCGGAAACCACGTTCATCAGCTGCTGCGCCTGCGGCAGCACCTGCGTTGTCAGGAGCTTCGTCAGATCCTGGTAATAGACGTCCAATTGCTCTCCCACCCATTTTTCCAAGGTGGGGCTCTTGTTCAGCAGGTTTGTCACCCAGTCGTTGATCGTATTGTAATAGATCTCCAGATTCCCCACCAGGCGCACCACGCTGCGGTACACCTCGGGAACCAGCACGCTCATCAGCAGATAGGTAAAGATACAGATCAGAATCCATGTAATCAGAAGACTGCCGGCCCGCGCCTCGGTGGCGCAGAATCTTCCTTTTTTGCCCGCCTTTTCCGTCAGCGCACGGAATAGTCTGCGGTCAAAAAAATCCACCACAGGCGCCAGCAGATATGCGATCATGGCCCCGTACAGGATCGGCGCCACGGCGTCAAGCAGCGTACGGGTAAATGTGACAGCCGCTCTGCTGCCGAACATGGTATCATAAAAAAGCAAAATGGCGGCTACTGTCAAAAATGCCGTCATGCCAACTTTCCAGTATCGGCTCTGCCGCACCGGCCCCGCCTCCTTGTTCTCCAGGTCGTAAATGATCGGGCCGCGTACCCGCGCAACCCATTTTTATACTTTTCCATATATCATCATAGCACGGAGGATACGAGAATTGCAATACCACAGCAGCCGTGCTATACTTATGGATACCCAAAAACGCTTTTTTAAACGAATCCTAACAAAATTTTAACACCTGACAGGGATGAATCCAATATGGAAAAAAAGCTGCTTCTAATCGTCAACCCCTATGCGGGGAAAACCCAATCCCGGGCGCCGCTGTTCGACGCGGTATCCGTTTTTTCAGACGCCGGCTATCTGGTCAGCGTCCATAACACCGTGGGCCCGGGCGACGCCACGCACACCGCCGCGCTGGAAGGCGCAAACTATGATGTCGTTGTGTGCAGCGGCGGAGACGGCACCTTGAATGAAACGATTTCGGGCCTGATGCAGCTTGCGCATCCGCCCGTGCTGGGCTATCTGCCCCGCGGGAGCACCAATGATTTCGCCTCCAGCCTGGGACTGCCCTCCAATCCCACGAAAGCAGCTCAGATTGTAATCAACAGTCAGCCGCGCCTTCTGGATATCGGCCGTTGGAACAAGCGCCATTTTGTGTATGTAGCCTCTTTCGGCGCCTTTTCCCGCAGTTCCTATACCGCTCCCCAATCCGTGAAAAATGCCCTGGGGCACTTTGCCTATATTTTGGAAGGCATGAAAGATCTGGATACGCTCCGGCCTTATAAGATAAAGCTGCAGGCCGACGGAGAAACGCTGGACGGAGAATATCTGTTCGGCGCAGCGTGCAATTCCACCTCCATCGGCGGACTGATGAAGCTGGACCCCGGCAGCGTGGTGTTGGACGACGGGCTGTTTGAACTGCTGCTGATTCCCAATCCCCGCAACGCCCAGGATCTGAACAATCTGATTATGGCCCTGCTCAATCAGCAGTATGACCGAGAGAGCCTGATCTTCCGCCATGTCTCTTCGATCCATCTGGAGACGAAGGAAGATCTTCCCTGGTCCCTTGATGGTGAGTATGCCCCCGCAGCGCCAATTGTAGACATTGTCAACCAGTCCCGGGCGCTGTCCTTTTTACTGGGATGAGGGCAGAGCAGTTCAAAGTCCTTTGGAAGGACCATACACCCCGGGTGCTGGACCGGCTGTTCGAAAGTGCGGTGCTCTGTCCGTTGGTGGAGACCTCGCAGGGGCTTTCGCTTCTCTACGAGGTGCGGGCCGCCTCTCTGAAGCGCCAGCCCGGGGAGGTCTGCTTTCCCGGCGGACGCGTGGAACTAGGTGAGACAGCTGCGGAATGCGCCCTGCGGGAAACGCATGAGGAGCTGAACATCCCGCCCTCCGCTGTAGAAATCCTGGGACAGTCGGATTTTATCTGCCATCCCTCCGGCATTGTTTTGCAGCCGGTGGTGGGCTTTGTGCGTCCGGAGGGCATGGCTGCGCTGCGGCCGGGCCGTTCGGAGGTGGCAGAGACGTTCCTCGTCCCCGTTTCTTTTTTTCTGGAGACGCCGCCACAGGTATACGCTTACGAGATGCGTCCCAGTATCCCAGAGGATTTTCCTTACGAGGCCGTGGGTGTGGGGCCGGATTACGCCTGGGCGCACAGTCGTGTGAACGTCAACGTCTGGCATTGGGACGGCCATCCGATCTGGGGCATGACCGCACGCATTACCAAGGATCTGATCGAAACCATGCAAACCGCCAAATTCTTTTGATTTTGCCGCTTTCTTCGGAAAGCGGCATTTTTTCGCATAAATCTGAATTGACGGCACAGAATAGGCGTGGCGAAATGCCACAACTCTTT
>QKDF01000317.1 GCA_003245395.1 Clostridia bacterium | reverse complement strand
AGCACGGTCTGCCGGACTTTATCCGGACCAAAAAGGGTGTCGGCTATATAGTGGGGTGACAAGGCAGATGTTGCATTTTTACTTAAAACGGCAATATAAGCTGATTTTGATGCTGGCGCTGTTCGCCGCCGTGTTCGCGGCGGTATTTTCCCTCTACCACCTGAATGCGGAGGCGGTGGGGTATGCCACCGTGCTGTGTCTGGTGATCGGTCTGATTTTGTTTGCGGTTGGATATGGCGGCTATGTTCGCACACACCGAGAATTGATGCATCTGCTGCAAAACGTGAAAGAGGCCGCCTTTCAACTCCCACCTCCCGGCGGAGCGATTGAGGCAGATTATCAGGCGTTGCTCAAAGCGGTCTGCGCGGACCGAGCCGGGGTTGTGGCGGAGGGCGAAAGCGCACGCCAGGGACTGCTGGATTACTATACGCTTTGGGTTCATCAGATCAAAACGCCTATCGCCGCCATGCATCTGCTGCTGACAGAGGAAATTCTTGACCGCAGCGCCCTGTCCGCCGAGCTATTGAAGACGGAGGAGTACGTGGAGATGGTGCTGTCCTATCTGCGGCTGGACTGCGATACATCGGATCTGGTGCTGCGGCGCTGCCCGCTGGACGACATCGTGCGCAGTGCCGTCCGGAGGTATGCCCGCCTGTTCATCCTAAAGAAAATCACACTCCGGTTTGACGAAACCGGACGTGCCGTCCTGACAGACGAAAAATGGCTGGGCTTTGTGATCGGGCAGATGCTGTCCAATGCACTGAAATACACGCCGGCAGGCGGAACCATCCGCATCTATGGCGACGGCGAAACCCTGGCCGTGGCAGATACGGGAATCGGCATCCGAGAGGAAGACCTGCCCCGAATTTTTGAAAAGGGGTTTACCGGCTACAACGGACGGGAGGACAAGAAGTCCACCGGCATCGGCCTATACCTGTGCCGCCGAATTCTGGACAAGTTGGGGTACGACATCTTCGTAACTTCCCGCCCGGGGCAGGGAACCATTGTGCGGCTGACGCTGCACGACAGGGCACAGGTTGCGGAGTAAGGTGACAAAACTGTAAGGAATCGGCCTCAACTGTAAGGCAGAACGATGGCTGGCAGAGCGTAAATCCCCTATGATGGAAGAAGCAAAAGGAGGAACGGTTATGTCACTTTTAGAAGTCAGCCATCTGAAAAAGATTTACACCATCCGGTTCGGCGGGAACCAGGTAGAGGCTCTTCGAAATATCACTTTTTCCGTTGAAGCAGGGGAATATGTTGCCATTATGGGCGAATCCGGTTCCGGAAAGACCACGCTCCTGAATATTCTGGCGGCTCTGGATCAACCCACTTCGGGCGAGGTAAGCCTGAGCGGACGGAAAATCAGCACCATTTCGGAGCGGCAACTATCCGCTTTCCGCCGAGACAATCTGGGATTTGTATTTCAGGATTTTAATCTGCTGGACATCTTTTCTCTGAAGGACAATATTCTTCTGCCACTGGTACTGGCGGGGAAAGACTACGGATTTATGGAAGAGAAGCTCAGACCCATTGTGGAAAAGCTGGGGATCAGTGAGTTGATGGCCAAATATCCGTATGAGGTTTCCGGTGGGCAGAAGCAGCGGGCCGCCGTGGCCCGTGCTCTCATCACCGATCCCCAGATCATCCTGGCTGATGAACCCACCGGTGCGCTGGACTCGCGGGCCTCCGACTCACTGCTGCGGCTGTTCGGCGAGGTGAACGGCAGCGGTCAGACCATTTTGATGGTCACCCATTCTGTCAAGGCCGCCAGCCATGCCAAGCGGGTGCTGTTTTTGCGGGATGGCGAGGTATATCACCAGCTCTATCGAGGCGGACAGACCAGTGAGGCGTTGTTCGGTAAAATCTCCGATACGCTGACGGTTCTGGCGCAGGGCGGTGAATTCCATGCGTAAGTCCGGGTTCTATCCGAAGCTGGCCTTGACCAACATTCTGCGCAGCGGTCGGTTCTATCTGCCCTATTTTATCGCCTGCAGCGGAACTGCGGCCATGTTCTACATCCTGTGCTTTCTGACACAGAGCAGCCTGATCGGCACACTGCGGGGTGGGAATATCGTCCAGAGCATGCTGGATCTGGGCTGCATCGTGGTGGCGCTTTTCTCCGTGGTGCTCATCTTCTATACCAATGGCTTTCTGATGAAGCGGCGGCGCCGGGAGCTGGGTCTTTATAATATTCTGGGGATGGAAAAGCGACACATTGCCCGGCTTCTGTGTTGTGAAAGCCTGTTATTAGGTGGCAGCAGCATCGTTGCGGGCATAGCGGCAGGTATACTGCTGTCCAAGCTGATGCTGCTTGTGCTGCTGAAGCTGCTGGAGCTGAATGCCGCCATGGGATTTTCCGTCAGTGGCCCGGGGGTCCTCGATACGGTTCTCCTGTTCGCCGGCATTTTCCTTGCTACGCTACTGCTGAATCTGGCCCGCATCCACCTCTCCAAGCCAGTGGAGCTGCTGTTCAGCGATACCGTGGGTGAGCAGGAGCCGAAAACAAAGTGGGTGCTGGTGCTCATCGGTATCCTAACTTTGGCAACAGGCTACGGAATTGCCAATGTGGTCAAACAACCGCTATCAGCCCTGCTGCTTTTCTTCGTAGCAGTCATTCTGGTGATCATCGGAACCTATTGCCTGTTCACGGCCGGCTCCATTGCACTGCTCAAGCGTCTGCGGGCCGACAGGGATTTCTATTACCGGCCGGAGCATTTCACCGCCGTGTCGGGCCTGTTGTACCGCATGAAGCAAAACGCGGTGGGCCTTGCCAGCATCTGCATCCTCTGCACCATGGTACTGGTGACGGTATCCACCACGGTCTGCCTGTATCTGGGGGCGGAAGACGCGCTGGTATCCCGGTATCCCACAGATATTTCGGCTGCGTGTGATCTGGAGAAGGATGGCGCTCCCACCCCGTCGGAAGCCAAAGCCGCTGTGGAACAGGCTGTGGCTGACGCCGGGCGGACGGCCTTGGATGTGCGGGACTATACCTATCTGTCGTTTACAGTCAAACTAAGCGGTAACACGCTGGTTCTGGACCCCAGCGGCAGCGCAGCCGGTCAATACCGGGTGGTGGTTGTTGTGACGGCGGAGGAATATGGCCGCTTAACCGGGCAGACCCCTTCGCTGCAGGCGGATGAAGTGCTGAGTTACAGCACCGACCGGCAGTTGGTGAACCTGTTCTATTTGGGACAGACGCCGTATCATATTGTCCGGCAGCTGGACAGTGCTCCCGTAGCCGGAGATACTTCCGCCTATATTACCGGCGTGCAATATCTTGTGGTGGCAAACGACCAGATTTTGAAGGACTGGGATCAGATGCAGCGGGAAGCCTACGGCAAACAGGCCAGCGGACTGACCTACGAAATGACGTTTAATCTGGATGGAACCGATCAGCAAAAGAGCGCCTGCGCCGACATCATCAGCAACCTGAGCGGAATTTCGGCAAGCTGCCGCCAGAGTGAGAGCGCGGAGTTTTACGCCCTGAATGGAGGCTTTTTGTTCCTGGGACTGTTTCTGGGGCTGCTGTTCGGTATGGCCACCGTGCTGATCATCTATTACAAGCAAATCTCCGAGGGCTATGAAGATCAGCGCAGATTCCAGATCATGCAGAAGGTGGGTATGAGCGAGCAAGAGATCCGCCGCAGTGTCCGCAGTCAGATTCTTTTAGTGTTCTTTCTCCCTCTGGCCGCGGCTGCCGTTCATATCGCGGCGGCATTCAACATGATCACTCGGATGTTGGTGGTATTCTCACTGACCAATGTGAAGTTGTTCGCCTTGTGTACGCTGGGGACGTTGGTGTGTTTCAGTATAATTTATGCCCTTGTTTACTGGGTCACCGCTCACACCTACTACAAAATTGTAAGCGCACAATAAAAGGCCATATTTACTGATGATTTACCAGATTCCGTGTATGGGCAAGAAACAGCATCCGTCCACCGCAGCGTTTAGCGGGGGCAGCTTTTCCTTTTTTGCGACAGACGGCAGCGCACTGAGGACTGTGTGTAAGGCCCTGACAATTTCGGCTTGATTGCACACACTATCGCCCGGCAGCAATTTACCTGTCAAAGGATCAATGCCGTCGGCCAACCCGGAAAGCAACTCTTTGGCTCTTGCTATATCCATCGTCAAACCTCCTTGACCTTTTTTAACAGAATCTTCTTAAAACCGCCGCGTTCTTGCAGCTCTTTTGGAGCAAAAAGTTTCTTGGCGTCTCAGGACTGCATTTTATAGGGGACCCGTAGCGTGCGGCGCTGTGCCAAATCATACTGACGTAGAAAACGATCCGGCTGCAGGCTATGACGCATATAGTCCAGCAGCAACTCCGCACAGGCGCGGCTGTCGCTTCCGGCATTGTGGTGATCCAAATTGAGCTTCAGGTAATCACACAGGGTGTTGAGTTTGTGGTTTTGAAGCTGGGGATAGCAGGCTCGTCCCATTACGCAGGTGCAGGCATAGTATGTAAAGGGCTGCCATTCGATTCCATAGTCGTTCAGGCACTGCGCCAGCACACCCATATCAAACGGCGCGTTATGCGCAATCAGCAGACCGCTGCTCATAATAGGCTCAATCTTTTCCCACAACTCCGGGAATGTGGGCTGATCGGCAACCATTTTCGGCGTGATGCCGGTAAGGCGGATGTTGAAGGAATCGAAGTGCACCTCCGGGTTTACAAGAGAATAGAGATCATCTGTGACGCTACCGTTTTCAACGACGGTAATGCCTATGGCGCTGATGCGGTTATTCGCACAGTTTGGGGTCTCTACGTCAAATGCAATGTAGCGATGGTTCATGATTCCGTGCCTTCTCTCTTTACACCTTGCCTACAGCTGCGGATCTGCTGCAAAATAACCTCGTCCGCCGGGCAAAACTCGAAGTTTGGTATTTCATCCACTGTAATCCACTGGATATCGTTATGTTCCAACATCTGCGGGACACCTTCGGCAATCATGGCATTGAACAGCGACAGATGTACGGTAATGTCTGGGTACTCATGTGTTACTATCATGAACTCACTGCCCACAGACAGCGTGATAGATAGCTCCTCTTGGCACTCTCTGATAAGAGCCTGCTCTTTTGTTTCACCGGGCTCAACTTTGCCGCCGACAAACTCCCATAAAAGGCCACGCGCTTTCGTCGCTGGTCGCTGGCAAATCATAAACTTATCTTTATCCCAGATCAGGGCTGCTACGACCTCGATCATTTACCCCACCACCAATTTATTTGTCTTTTTCAAAAACTTTGCCGGGATCGGTCCGCCCGGTTTTCATGTAATATCACCTGCCTTGAGCGCTCGTGACAGACATAACTTGCCGTACCGAAATATGTGTAGGTAACAGCGCTGCCGGAGATGCGGTCGGTTTTGAACTCGCGCACGAACAGCAGTATACGGATGCCCTGGGTGCGGTGATGGATATGGCGCTGACCGATAGGTGAATATTCCTTGTCCACCTTGTTCAGCGTCATAAAAAACACGTCCAGCCTTTGATTCGGCTGCCACTTCACACCCTCATGCCCGGTGGCGGGATTCATAAAATCCATGGCGACCAGAAGCTGGTCATTGTTCACCTCGCGTGAATATACAAAAACAACCCTGCTAATTGCAGGGCTTTACCATCTTGCGCAGCTGGCTGCTATCCGATACGGTACAGGTTTGCAGCTTTGCGTCACCGTCTTTCGACGGTTTTCCCGATCATTTTACAATTTATGATAAGTATATACTTA
>QKDF01000116.1 GCA_003245395.1 Clostridia bacterium | reverse complement strand
CGGAGCTCGGCAATAAAGGTCTGATCGTATTCAGCGGAAATTCGGACGCCGGAAGCGCCAAAGGAAGCGAAGCTGCCCCGGGCAGATGTGCCGGGCGAGATGTGGAACCAGTCGGCATATAAAGCACTGTGGGGTGATGTGATGACAATTGTGTCCGGAAGCGCCTGTGCAACAAACTGTGCGGCGGCAGCATAGGCCTGAGCGGTTTTCTGGATTTTGGTCTCTTCCCCGTGACCGATCTCAGGGAGAATGATGGGAGGATGCGGTACCATGACGGCGCGAATGATACTCAAGAGCAAACACCTCACCTTTCTGTTTTCCACATGGGGAACAAACAATTGAAGTTCCGAGTGGGTAAATATCGAGAAGAGATTTCTCATACAGAGGGGAACTTGCGAACTGCCCGGATAAACAAAGGTATAAATCTAGTATACCCCTGTGAGGCAGAGACGGAAGATTATTTTCTCAATATTTTCAAATTTTACAAAATGTTTGAAAGAAATTGGACGTGCAGACAGGATTGTGGTATACTGCACATTACCTGACCGAGCTGTGGGTTAAGCCGGAATAGGAATACTCTGCGTTCGGACCGACGCACGCTCGGATCGTCTGCAAAAAAGGAAAAGAAATGACATTTCAGGAATTTAATCTTAGTAAGCCGCTGTTAAAGGCGGTTGATCAATTGGGGTATACAGAGCCTACGCCGATTCAGCAAAAAGCCATTCCGTACCTGCTTGAAAAGCGGGATCTGATTGGCTGCGCGCAGACCGGCACGGGAAAGACGGCGGCCTTTGCGCTGCCCGTTTTGCAAAATCTGACGGGGACGCAGTCAAAGGCGATCAAGGCTTTGATTCTGACGCCGACCCGGGAGCTTGCAATTCAAATTTACGAAAACTTTACGAACTTCGGTGCCAACCTGCCCCTTAAGTGCGCCGTTATTTTTGGCGGGGTCAGCCAGGTTCCTCAGGTGGAGAGTCTGCACAGAGGGGTGGACATTCTGATTGCGACACCCGGGCGTCTGTGCGACCTGATGAATCAGGGCTATATTCATCTGGATCAGATTCGGATTTTTGTGCTGGACGAGGCGGACCGGATGTTGGATATGGGCTTCCTCCATGACGTGAAAAAGGTGCTTGCGGCACTGCCGGCAAAGCGGCAAACCCTCTTGTTCAGCGCCACCATGCCGGGAGAGATTGAAGAACTTGCCACGACTATTCTCCGGGACCCGGTCACTGTAAAGGTGAATCCCGTCACAAGCACAGCTGCCGCCGTGGAGCAGTGTGTGTATCTTGTGGATAAGAAAAACAAGAAGCACCTTCTGGCAAAACTGCTGTCGGAAAAAGATGTGACCAGCGCGCTGGTTTTTACCAGAACAAAATATGCGGCGAACAATGTGGTGAAGGATCTTGCGGCCGTGGGGATTGCGGCACTTGCTATCCACGGGAACAAGAGTCAGAACGCCAGACAGATTGCTCTGAACAGCTTTAAAGAGGGGAAGATCAAAGTCCTTGCCGCCACCGACATCGCCGCAAGAGGGATCGATATTCCGGAACTATCCCACGTTTTTAACTATGAGCTGCCCAATGAACCCGAAACGTATATCCATCGGATCGGGCGGACGGGACGTGCCGGCCTGGGCGGAAAGGCGGTCAGTTTCTGCGACTTTGACGAGCTTGATTACCTCAAAGATATTGAAAAACTGACGGGCCGCACGCTTGAGCGGAAAGAATCACAGTGGCCTATGGCAATTTTGCAGAAAACAGAGAAAAAGCCGCGGCCTCAGGCAAGAGCCCGGGGTCCGCAGGCCGCTGGTGGTGCACATGTGCAGCGTCGGAGGGGAAGAACCGGAGGAGGACTGAAAAAAGGCGGCGGAAACAGATAATAGCGGGCAAAAGTCTGGATGCTTTGCTTTTGCCGTCTGCGTGTTCGTCACTGTATCGGTAAAAATAAAATTGAAACAGGCATTGGAGGAACTTGCACGGGTTCTTCCGATATAGCGCGCCCCCGCCGGTTATGAAAGCCGGCGGGGGCCGTTTTTATCTCAAATGTGTCTCTATCCATATCTGCCCGGTAGCGGTGAAGATCATTACTCTATCTAGGTCTGCATCTCAAAGGCTTGAATCCGAGTAAGGTTGGTTTGCCTGTTCTCACTGCTCTGCGTGGACTTCGTAAAATTCCAGCGGATGTCAAAGACTATCTGATTTTTCGGCTGAACTTCCAGGAAAGGCTCCAGAGCCAGATCAGTGTGCAGCTCAGTGACGGAAACAGAAACAGCAGGTTCCGGGTGATGCACAGCTTGGCAAGCCAGAAAGAGGGGAGCGGCGCAAACAGATACGCAATGGAGGCCGGCAAGAAAAATGGAACGGCGAGGCCAAGCATCACAAGCCCTGACAATTTCCCCACCGCCATGCCCTCCACCCGGTTGTGGGAGAGGGAAAACAGCAGCAAAGCAAGCGCGGTGCTGACGGCGCAGGAGAGTGCGGAGGCCAGGACAAGCCACCCGATGGGCCAGACTGTCAGAGAGAACCAATGTAAAAAGACGGCGGAGACCACAAAGGCGATTACAGACGGAAAAACCAGACGAGAGAGGATATAGCCTTGCTTTCCCACGGGTGTTACGGCCAGATAGCCGGTGATTTCTTCGTCGTACTCGGTAAGCATCATCATGGACGAGGCAAAACAGAGCATATACGGTGCAAGCAGCGCCAGGAGCAGATCAAACAGCAGATAGTAATCCGCCAGTATCGATATGCGGTCAAAGCGGCTGCACAAAAAGAGCTCCAGCCGCGGAATACCGAAACGGATCAGAACAGCGGACAGGACAGTGGATATACAGATTACGGCAAGCATGCTGTCCTTGAAAATCTGTCGGACAAACATGGAGAAAGAGTGCAGCAGAGGTTTCACAGACGCACACCTCCCAGATGACGCAGACTTTTTTCCATCACTCGGACGGCAAACCAGACAGCCAGCAGCGTCCAAACGGTGAGGATTCCCGCTGCCGGAAGACTCAACGTCCCGTTTTCAAGCAATTCAATCATGCACACGCTTGGATGAACCAGAAGCCAGGCCGGCCTCCAGCCGAACAAATAGGCAAGAGCAGGCAGGTTCATCACCAATTCGGCAGGGATCGTTGCCACGATGAACTGGTTTAGAGAGGCGATATTCGCTGCGAGAATGACCCCAACAGAGGAAAACAGACAGGAGCCCAGGAAAACTCCCGTGACAAACGAAAACGGGGCTGAGAGGACTCCGCCGCCCAGACCGATGCCAAGCGCCACCAAGACTGCAATCAAGGCGATGGAGAGCAGTTTGGCAGCCACATATTCCGTGGGCTTGATTGGAGAAACCGCCAGACTGCTCAAGACGCGTTCACTTTTTTCAAACAATACGATGGCACCCATAAAATAGAGGCCCATGGCGGCCGGGTCAGAGAAAATCATCAGGACAGCGGCCGGTTTCTTCCACGCTCCAGGCAGCAGATACAGCAGGCTGACATAGATGACGGTAAACAGCAGGTAAAGCAGGTAAAATCCATATTTGAACTGGAAACGGATGTCTCCGATCAGCAGCGCTCTGATTTTCATTCCAGCACCCTCCCGGTCAGTTCCACAAAGATGTCGTTGAGGGTGGGTTCGCTGCTGTGAATGGAGAGCAGACGGTTTTCTTGAATCAATCCATGGAGCCTGCCGTCTTCGCCTGTACGATTCAAGGCAGTTTCCGCCTGTACTTCCCGTCCATCCTCCAGATAGGTATACCGCAGGGCAGAAGCCCCTCTGGACTGAATCAGATTGTGAGGCGTATCCAGCGCTCGCAGTTTTCCATCCACGATGAAGGCCACACGATCACACAGCTCAGTGGCGTCGTACATATTGTGAGTGGTCAAAAGGATCGTTTTGCCCTTTGCCTTTTCCCGTAAAATCAGATCCTTCATCATTTTTGAATTGGTTGGGTCAAGCCCGGAAGTGGGTTCGTCCAGAAACAGCAGCGCCGGATCGTGGAGCAGTGCCTTGATGAAATTCAACCGGGATTTCATTCCCTTGGAAAAGTCGGATACATGCTTTTCCGCATCCTGCAGCAGACCAACACTTTCCAGAAGGGGCTCAATTTCCTGATGCGTTTGATACAGTGAGGAAAAAAATTGCAGATTCTCCCGCGCAGACAGCTTTTCATACAGACTTGGAAATTCAAAGTCCACACCAATCATCTCGTAAAAATGACTGCTTCGATGCTTTACTTCGATGCCGTTGACCACCACACTGCCGGTATACGTGGTCAAAAGTCCGGTCAGAATTTTCTGCAGGGTGCTTTTTCCTGCGCCGGAAGGCCCCAAAAATCCGAAGATTTCACCCTGATCCACCGTAAAACTCATATTTTGAATCAAAGGCTGCTTTGTATAGTGGAAGCAGAGATTTTCAACCCGAATCATTGTAATTCCCCCTCAAATAACTGTAGAATTACCCCACGCAAAACCAGCCGCAGTGTGTCGTCAAAGACATCTTCTCCGATTTCTTTCCTGTGGGGCATCATGCAGAAGACGGCCCGCAGTGCGGCGCTGAACAGCTGGATGTTGCCCTTCACAGGGACGCCTGGAAGCAGGGAAAGGACTTTTTCCATACTGAAATCATCCTGCTTGGTATGCATGGCCACCACATCCGGCGGCAGTTTTCGGACGAGCAGCTCCAGATCTCCGCTGGCAGCGAAAGAATAGAGGAACGTAGCATCTACCTGTTGGTACAAGTCATAAAACAGGTCTGTGAGGGTGTCTGCATTGATGTTTCCCTGCAAGGCTTCCAGCTGATGGAGAAAATCGGCCTGCAGCTGCGCCTGCATGGCGCAGAAGACGTCAAAGAAAAGCAGCTCCTTGGATGGATAGAACAGATAAAAGGTAGCCTTTGGAATGTTAACCCGCCGAACCAATTCATCTACGGTGGTTTTGCGCAGACCGAACTGGGTGAGGCAGGCACCCGCTTCCTCCTGCAGCCGCTTTTTGATATAGCTGCGTTCGGAATCTGAAAAAGATTTTGGCATAAAACCGCTCCAATACTAATTGACTATATTTAATATAATAGTCAAATAAAAGAAAATTGTCAATCTACAGAAGAGAATTTCCCACCCGAAGAGAAATATGGTATACTGAATATTACTTTTGCGAAGGACTGGCGGTCGGATCAAACCACTTATAATCGGGACAGACGGAGGAAAGTTTTCATGGGATTTCACTATTTGGATATGGAGAGATATCCGCGGCGGAGCCAGTTTGAATATTTTCGCACCCTTGCGTATCCGTATGCGGGGATGACGGTGAATGTGGATATCACTGGACTAATGGAGCTTTTGAAAGACAGGGAACTCCCGTTTTACCTGACGATGCTGTATCTGGCGGCTCGGACGGCCAATGATATTCCCGCTTTTCGCCAGCGTATCCGAGGCGATCGGATCATCGAGTTTGACCGGTGCATTCCATCTTATACGCTTGCTTTGGATCACGGAAATTACTGTTACTGCTCTGCGGACGAGCAGCTTCCTTATCTGGAATATCTGGCCGACGCCAGGTGTCGGCAGGAGGCAGCCAGAGCTGCAAACCGAATTGCAGATGACGAGACTTCAGAGCAAATGTACTTCTTCTCTTCGGTTCCCTGGGTCAGTTATACCGCTATCACTCAGCCGGTGCCCATGCCTCCGGACAGCAATCCCCGGATTACATGGGGGCGGTATTTTACAGCGGAGGGTCGCG
>QKDF01000131.1 GCA_003245395.1 Clostridia bacterium | reverse complement strand
CATCGTTTTTGACATCCCCAGAAAAGGAAACGGCGGGCTCTCTTGCAAAAAAAGGCCACCTGTGATAGACTGCTATATACTTAAGGGATCATTTTATGGCGTGAAAATCGGCGCCCATTGCCGTCTCAGGCGGCACAAGCAGGAGGTAACAGTATGGCAGAACAAATTGACCGGTCCGGTCTGAAAGCACAGATGAAAGAACTGCTGCGGGACGCCCGGATTTCTCCAAAGGCAATGACTGCACTATACCTGGGCATTGTGCTGCTGCTCAATGTGGCAAACACTCTGGCGGACAGCAACACAAGCGGAGCGATGCTGTCAGATTCCCTGAGCCTGTTTGTCTCTATTCTCTCCTCTCTGCTCAGCTACATGCTGGCCGTGGGCTTCATTCTCTACTGCATGGCTGTCCGGCGCGGCGAGCACGCTGAATTCCTGACGCTGTTTGACGGCTTCTCCTTTGCCGGCAAGGTCATCGGGCTGATGATCGCGGAGTGGTTCTTTGTCGTCCTGTGGTCTATGCTTTTTGTCATTCCGGGCATTGTCGCCCTTTATCGCTATCGCTTTGCCGTTATGAATCTGTGCGAAAATCCCGGGCTAGGTGTGATGGAGGCTCTGGATATGAGCAAACGGCAGACCACGGGTTATAAAATTCAGCTTGTGATGCTGGATCTGAGCTACTTCGGTTGGAGCCTGTTGGCCTCACTTCCTTCCGTCTACCTCACGTATCAGGAGTCCGCGAACGTGTTCTCAGCTCTGCGCAGCGGTGCCGGGTTTAACTCCATCACCGCCGCACCCCAGTCTGTGCTTGAGGTGGCAGCTATCGGTTTGTGGTCTTTGGTCGTGTGCCTGTTTTACCTCCCCGTTTATCAATGCACCGAGCTGGGATACTATGAAACTGCCAAAGCAACCAGCGGCATCTCTCCCAACGCTCCCGCACCCCTGCCTGATGACCGGGATGAAACCGGAGATGACCGGTTCTTCTGATTACCGATACATGATTGAAATAACAGCGGCGGGCATGATACGATCATGCCCGCCGCTGTTCTCTGGTGACAGCATTCTTTATAGATTTGGAAACTTTGCACGAACTCCGCTGTTCTTTCGCAGCAGCACCGTTAGCAAAACGGACGCCGCAATCCCGAAAACCGCCTGAACCAAATTGGCCGGGATGCCTGCGGCTCCTCCGGCAAGGCTTCCCAGCAGCCAGGCATCGTATGCCCAGTACCCGACCACCATGGGCACTTCACCCAGAATTGCCGAAACCACCGTGCCGCTGCGATTTCCACGGGCTGCCCGATACCAGATTCCAGCCGCTGCCGCCATCGTCGCTTTAATCACCAGCGTCGCCGGAGCATAGATCATATACCCCGAAAGCACATCCGCCAGCATAGAGCCAATCCCTCCGGAAACCGCTCCGTAAAGCGGCCCCAGCAAAAAGGCGCTCAGCAGAACCACGGTATCGCCCAAATTCACATATCCACCGGTGGGAGACGGAATCTGGATCACCATCGTAGCCACACAGGTCAGCGCGGCCAGCAGCGCTGTCATCACTATGGCTCGGACCTTGCCGTCCGCTGTTTGTGTCTTTGTGTTTTCTTTCTCATCCTTCATATTGAATCTCTCCCTCAAACTGATTGTGGATATTGTATGCAAAATGTGATATGATTAAAATATCCAGAATCGGCTTTTTTTATAAGGTCAGAAAAGGAGGGACCGTTATGTTGACCTATCCGCTGGAGGAGCGGGACTCATCTCCTCTGTACGAATATCTCTACCGGCGCATCCGGGCGGATATTCTCTCCGGTGTGCTGCAGGCCGGGCAGCGCCTGCCCTCAAAGCGTTCTCTTGCCGAACACCTTGGCGTATCGGTCATTACCGTGGAAGGCGCCTATGCCCAGCTGGCTGCAGAAGGATATGTGTTTACCCGGCCACGGCTTGGTTTTTTCGTCTCCCGTGTGGAACAGATCCCTGCCACATCGTCTCCGGCTTTCCAGAATGAAGAATCGGAGCACACGCCTGTGTGGCGTCTGGATTTGACAACCAACCGGGTGGATGCTGCCCGATTTCCTTTTTCCATCTGGTCACGGCTGGCCCGGCAAGTCCTTGCGGAGGAGGGAACCGCTCTGCTTTCACCTCTGCCGCATCAGGGGTTGGCGGCATTGCGCCGGGCGATTGCGGAAGATCTGCGCGCCTATCGGGGGCTGTCCGTTTCCCCGGAGCAAGTTGTGGTGGGCGCAGGGGCGGAATACCTGTATCTGCTGCTGCCCCAGCTGTTGGGCCGGAACCGTATTTTTGCCGTGGAAAATCCCGGGTATCCTAAAATCCGACAGGTCTATGAAAAAAGCGGCGTAACCTGCGTTCCGGTGCCGCTGGATCGGCAGGGCTTGGACGTAAATGCTCTGCACCGCACGGGAGCTTCCGTTGCTCACATATCCCCGTCGCATCAGTATCCCACCGGATTGGTGACTCCCATTGCCAGACGGCAGGAGCTGCTGCGCTGGGCCGAGGAGACCGACGGGATTATTGTAGAAGATGACTATGACAGTGAACTGCGATTTGCCGGCCGGCCGATTCCTCCGCTTCAGAGCATTGACCGACAGGGACGGGTGATTTATCTGAACACTTTTTCTCAGACCATTGCCCCCTCTATGCGCATGGGGTTTTTGGTACTGCCCCCCGGTCTGCTGGAACAGTATCGCCGGGAACTGGATTTTTATGCCTGCACGGTTCCCGCCACAGAGCAATGCATTTTGGCCAGATTTCTTTCCCGCGGATATTATGAGCAGCATCTATCCCGGATACGCAACGAATACCGCACCCGTCGGGCGGCGGTGCTGGAGGCATTCCGCCACAGCAATTTTGCCCATCGCATTCAAATCTCCGAGCAGGGTGCCGGCCTTCATTTTCTCCTGCGGCTGAACACTGGCCAAACAGACTCCGCCATTCGGGAGCGGGCCGTTTCCCTACGCATGCGGCTTAGTTTTCTGTCGGAGTACACCGCCTGGCCGGACCCGGCCTTTGACCATACACTCGTAGTCAATTATGCGGGACTGGAAACCGACTGCCTGCCTCAGGCCATGGCACTGCTGGAGCAGGTGTTTTCCGAGTAATTCCTCATTGGTTGTAAAAAACAGAGACGTCCTTTCGGACGTCTCTGTTTCATTTATCAAAAAGTTTTGCTGCTCAGCACTTCTCAAAGATTGTGGCAACACCCATGCCGCCGCCGATACACAGCGTGGCCAGGCCCTTCTTGACCTCGGGACGCTTCTGCATCTCATGCAGCAGAGTCACGATGATACGGGCGCCGGAAGCACCCACGGGGTGACCCAGGGAGATGGCGCCGCCGTTGACGTTGACCTTGCTCAGATCGAAGTGCAGCTCGCGGGCAACCGCAATGGACTGGGCAGCAAACGCCTCGTTGGCTTCAACCAGATCGATGTCCTCGATGGTCACGTCGGCCTTCTTCATAGCCTGACGGGAAGCGGGAACGGGGCCGACACCCATGATCTTGGGATCAACACCGCCCTGGCCCCAGCCGATCAGCTTGGCCATGGGCTTGAGACCATACTTCTCAACAGCCTCACCGGAAGCCAGAACCATAGCGGCAGCGCCGTCGTTAATACCGGAAGCGTTGGCAGCGGTCACGCGGGGCGTGCCCTTGTCGTCGGTCTCTTTCGCACCGGTGACCTCAAAGGTGTGAACAACCTGGGGATTGGGGGACTCGGGGCCCACGGGGAATGCGCCCTTCAGCTTGGCAATGGCCTCGGCAGTGACGCCGGCCTTGGGGAACTCATCCACCTTAAACTCGACGATGTCCTTCTTCACCTTCACGGGGACGGGCACGATCTCGGCTTCAAATCTGCCGGACTTCTGAGCGGCCTCAGCCTTCTGCTGAGAAGAAGCGGCAAACTCGTCCTGCTCCTTGCGGGTGATGCCCCACACGTCGTTGATGTTCTCAGCAGTGGTGCCCATGTGATAGTTGTTGTAAGCGTCCCACAGGCCGTCCTTGATCATGGTGTCGACCAGCTTCTTGTCGCCCATGCGGGCGCCCCAGCGGGCATCCATGGAGGCATAGGGGGCAGCGGACATATTCTCGGTGCCGCCGCAGACAATGATGTCCGCGTCGCCGCACTGGATGGCACGGGCGGCTTCAATCATGGACTTCATGCCGGAACCGCAGACCATGCCGACGGTATAGGCGGGGACGGAGTAGGGGATACCGGACTTCACGCCCACCTGCCGGGCCACGTTCTGGCCCTGTGCTGCGGTCAGGATGCAGCCAAACATCAGTTCGTCCACCTGCTCGGGCTTCACACCGGCGCGGTTGAGCGCTTCTTTGACAACGATCACACCCATGTCAACAGCGGAAGTGTTCTTCAGGGCACCGCCAAACGAACCGATTGCGGTTCTGCAGCAATTTACAACATAAAGATCTCTCATGATATGCCTCCATTTTATTGAAATTTCTTTATCCGGTCACAGTGTGTTTTCCGTACCGGATTGTAGACAACCCCAGAGCAGAAACCGGGTTTATACCCAGCAATAGTTTGTCATTTTTTTGACAAGCGGGTAGATGTCCCGTCGCTCTGTACTTTATTATAGGGGGATGTATGCGCTGCGTCAATGGGAAAATACGATTTTAAAAATATTTGTTAAAAATTTGACAAAATCGTATTATTATTGGTCACTTTGCCCAATTACCGGAAATCAGGCTGTTGCAGAGGTCCCACCCACATTCTGTACCCGACCGGGTGTGACTGTTTGACCGGAAGAAGACGCCGCGCCGGAAGATGCGGCCTGACCCGAAGACGAAGCTGCGCCCGAAGATGCTGCCTGGTCTGAAGACGAAGCCGCACCGGAAGAGGTCCCGCCCGAAATCGCAGCCTGCCGCGCGGCAGTCAGCTTTTCATAAAAGGATTCCGCTGTAAAGTCAGAATATGCATCTGTCAGCTTAATATCTGCCTGTTCGGCCGCAGTTTCCATTTTGGCTTCAAACCAAACATCCGCCAACGCATCCTGATCCAAGGGCAGGCGGCGCACCAGCCAAACTTCCGATTCCGTCTCCACCGGGGCGCTGAGCGCAGTTTCCGTGAGAGAGACCGCCGCGGTTTCCACCGCTTCCGGAAGTGTCCCGTCTCCAGGGACAAATGTCACTGTCTGCGCTGTCCCGCTATTTGCTTGGGCCAGGTCCGACAAGTCTCCGGCAGGGTCCGTCCCCAGCGCATCCAGCACCGTCTGCGCTTTCTGCGTATCGGGAAAGCTGGCCGCTTCCACCGTTTCCGCTTTTGAATCCTGCGCATAGGATGTCAGTTCCCCGTCTGCCGGGGCAAGCTCACTGCCGGTCGTGCGGGAGAGTTCCCGCAGGTGCTCATACAGGTAATAGTCGGCCGAAAACAGCTGTGCCGCGGTCTTGTCCAGACCCAGACCGGACAACACAGTGAGATATGCCGCCTCGCCGCCGTTGGCCTGAGCCTGTTTGCTCCAGTCATTGTCGATGTCTGTCAGATCCTGTGCCGTAAGAGTACAGTTATATTTTTCCGCCCAGGCCTCCACCACCGCGTACAAAACCGCAGTATCCAACGCCTGCTGCTTCACGTAATCGTCCAGCGTCTGTCCGTCCGCATCAGATGCCCAGTCCGGGTCCCGTCCGGACGCAGCATACTGCTTGCTGATGTAGTCGCAGTCCACGGTCAGCCAGTAAAAATACCGCTCCGCGGACACGTCCCATCCGTCCACAGTCAGCAGCACCGTGTCCGGCGCGATACCTGAGGCCTGATAGTAAAGCCCCGCAGGCTGCTGCGT
>QKDF01000124.1 GCA_003245395.1 Clostridia bacterium | reverse complement strand
GGAGCTGCCGTACGCAAAATAACGGCGCAGCACATCCAGGCCGGTGCCATCCCGCCAGGCGGCGGCAAGCACGACCACCAATACGCCCACCAGAGTCAGGAAAAAGATGAAAAACTTCCTCACCCTATGGTGTCTGGGCGGGCGCTCCTCTTCCTCTTCTTCATCATTCCAGATATCTTTTGTCGAATCAGTCATTGAGCCGTTCATCCTCATACCAAAGTCGTGTCAGGTACAGTCCTCCCGGCGGTGCGGTGGGTCCTGCGGCAGTGCGGTCCCGGCTCTCCAGAATGGCCGGAATATCCTCCGGGGCAAATTTCCCCTCCGCCGCGTAGAGCACCGTCCCCGTGATGGCCCTTACCATGTTATACAAAAAGCCGTCGGCGCAGACCTTGAGTTCCAATAGTTCTCCGTTGCGGGAGACATGGCAGTAGTAAATCGTGCGGACTGTGCTGGACGTCTCCGTCCCCACCGAACGCACAGCCGCAAAATCATGGGTTCCCACAAACATCCCCGCCGCGCGGTTAAGGAATGCTTCGTCGAGGTGCTTGGGATAAAAATACGCCCGGTTTACATAAAACGGATTTTTAATGCGCGTATTATAGATTCGGTAGGTATACTCTTTTTTCAGGCAGGAGCCGATGGCGTTGAATCTTTCGTCTACCTCCAGAGCCGCCTGCACGGCAATGTCCTCCGGTGTATGGGTATTGACGGCCAGCGGCAGGCGTTCCAGCGGGATGCGGGATTCAGTGCGAAAATTGGCCACATACCGTTCGGCATGCACGCCGGCGTCAGTACGGCCGCAGCCGGTCAGATGCACCGGGCCGCCGCAAATCTCCCCCAGGGCTGCCTCCAGCGTCCCGCAGACGGTGACGGCGTTCTTCTGTATCTGCCAGCCGTGATAGGCAGTTCCATTGTACATCAGCTTCAGGGCAATGTTTCGCATAGCAGCGGCGCTCCTCAGAATCCAAAATAGCCCAGCACCATGACGCCCGCCGTCAGGCAGACGCCGGCGGCCAGTGCAAAATAGTCCCGTCCGGCATAGCGCAGGGGACTGAGCTTCGTGCGGCCCTCGCCGCCGTGATAGCAGCGGCACTCCATGGCCACCGCCAATTCATCAGCTCTGCGGAATGCACTGATGAACAGGGGCACCAGGATGGGCAGCATCGCCCTGGCCCGCTGAAAGAGATTTCCGCTTTCAAAGTCCGCGCCCCGCGCCTTCTGGGCGGACATGATTTTGTCCGTCTCCTCGATTAGGGTGGGGATGAACCGCAGGGCGATAGACATCATCATGGCCAGTTCATGCACCGGCACATGGATGCGCTTCATCCAGTTCAGCAGCTGTTCCAGCCCGTCGGTCAGACGGATGGGGCTGGTGGTATAGGTCAGCAGGAATGTGCCCGTAATCAGCAGCATGATCCGCAGGACCATAAAGACCGCCAGACGCAGTCCCTGCCGGGAGATGTGAAAAATCCAGAACGACAGCAGCGGATCGCCGGGTGTAAAAAACATATTCAGTAATCCGGTAAAAATGATGATAATCAGCACGGGCTTGAGTCCCCGCAGCATGGCTCTGGCCCCTACCTTGGAAATCCGGGCACAGACAATCAGCGTCAGGATCATCACACCGTAAGAAATCACAAATTTTGCGCTGAATACGCCCACGATATACAGCACCACCAGCAGCAGCTTCGTTCGGGGATCCAGCCGGTGGGCCGGGGTATTGCCGGGGAAATACTGCCCCAACGTAATATCCTTCAGCATCCAGCGCCTCCCTTCCGCAGGGCCAGCAGCTCCCGCTCCAGCTCCTCCACGGTATAGACCGCAGGGCTGACGAGTACGCCTCTGCGCCGCAGGGCCATGGCAACCCGGGTGATCTGGGGTACGTCCAGTCCGGCGGCAAGGAGTTCTTCCGACCGGGAGAATACCTCTCCCGGTGCGCCGTCCATCAGCACATGGGCGGATTTGAGCACCAGGATACGATCCACATTCCGGGCGATCTCCTCCATGCTGTGGCTGACGAGAATCACCGTACCACCGGTTTTGTGATGATAGTCCCGGATGTTGCGCAGCAGCGATTCCCGTCCTTCCGGATCCAGTCCGGCGGAGGGCTCGTCCAGAACCAGCACCCGGGGTTCCATGGCAATCACGCCGGCCAGCGCCACGCGGCGCTTCTGTCCGCCGGAAAGCTCGAAAGGAGACCTATCCAGATACTGCGGTTGTAATCCTACAAATTCCGCAGCGTTTCGAATGCAGCGATCCAGCTCCGCGCCGGTCTTGCCCATGTTGGCAGGGCCAAAGGCAATATCCTTGTATACCGTCTCCTCAAAAAGCTGATACTCCGGGTATTGAAATACAAGGCCCACCTGAAAGCGCACGTCCCGAATTTTTTTCGGCTGCGCCCAGATGTCCCGGCCGGAAAACAGAATCCGACCGGAAGTCGGCTTGAGAAGCCCGTTGAGATGCTGAATCAGGGTGGATTTCCCGGAGCCAGTATGGCCGATGATTCCCACAAACTCTCCGTCCTGAATGTCAAAGTTCATATCTTCCACGGCGCTGCGCTCAAAGGGCGTGTCCACGCCGTACGTATGGGTCAGATGCTGTACCTGCAGAATCGGTTCCAATGCTCTGTTTCCTTCCCTGTTATTTCAGCGCCGCGGCCACTGCGTCGGCACACTCATCCACCGTCAGCGCACTCAAGGGCACATCCACCCCGTTTCGGCGCAGGTCGTAGAGCAGCTGCACCGTGTCCGGCACCGTCAGCCCGATGGCCTCTATCTCCTCCACCCGTGCGAATACCTCCTGGGGTGTACCGTCCATGGCAATCTTTCCGTTGTCCATGACGATTACCCGGTCGGCGTCCTCGGCCTCGTTCATATGATGGGTGATGAGCACAATGGTAATTCTTTTTTCCCGGTTAAGCCGACGGGCGGTGGTGAGCACTTCCTGCCGTCCGACCGGGTCCAGCATGGCGGTGGCCTCGTCCAGAACAATGCACGCCGGTTCCATGGCAATGACACCGGCGATGGCAATGCGCTGCTTCTGTCCGCCGGAGAGCAGATGCGGCGCATGGCGGGCAAACTCCGACATCCCCACTGCGCCCAGCGCGTCGTCCACCCGGCGGCGGATTTCCTCCGTGGGCACGCCCAGGTTTTCCGGGGCAAAGGCCACGTCCTCTTCCACTACGTTGGAGACAATCTGGTTGTCCGGGTTCTGAAACACCATCCCCACCCTGCGGCGAATATCCAGCAGGCGCGTTTCATCAACGGTATCCATCCCCTCTACCCAGACCTTGCCGCCCATGGGCAGCAAAATCGCGTTGAAGTGCTTGGCCAGAGTGGATTTGCCAGAGCCGTTGTGCCCCAGCACCACCACAAAGCTGCCCTTTTCAATCGTCAGATCCACTCCCCGCAGGGCGCGGGTCTGTTCTTCGCCTTCTTCCAGCGCGGGATAGCTGTATTCCAGTTTTTCCGTTTGCAGCATGGTTGACATAAAGTAATCTTCCTGTCTATCGTTACTCGGACATCCAGCGGCCCGTGGCGCCGCAGGGCAATGCCAGCCCCGTCTCCGTCACGGGCAGACCCAGCTCATCCCAGGTACAGCGGCCGCCGTATTTTTCCGCCACCAGCAAATGGAGCAGATATCCCAGCACCGAGGGGGCCAACCCTGTGGTGTAGGAATTGATCAGCACGAACAGCGGCTTGTCCGACAGCACGCCCGCGCACAGCTTCACAAAGGGATAGAGGCTTTCCTCCAGCTTCCATACTTCTCCGCTGGGCCCCCGGCCATAGGACGGCGGATCCATAATGATGGCATCATAGGTCTTGCCCCTGCGGATTTCCCGCTCCACAAATTTGGCGCAGTCGTCCACGATCCAGCGGATGGGCGCGTCCTGCAAGCCCGAAAGGCGGGCGTTATCCTTTGCCCAGGCCACCATACCCTTTGCGGCATCCACATGGCACACCTCAGCCCCAGCCTTGGCGCAGGCCACAGTCGCCGCCCCGGTATAGGCAAACAGGTTCAGCACCCGGATGGGCCGGCCGGCATTGCGGATCTTATCCATGACAAAATCCCAGTTCACCGCCTGTTCGGGGAACAGGCCCGTGTGCTTGAAATTCATAGGCTTGACCTGGAACGTCAGGTCTTTATAGCAAATCTGCCAATTCTCCGGCAGAGCGCCCTTTTCCCAATGCCCGCCGCCGCTCTGGGAGCGGAGATACCTGCCGTTGGCCCGTTTCCAGCCCGGGTTTTTCCTGGGCGTATCCCAGATAGCCTGCGGGTCCGGCCGCACCAGGGTTTGGCGGCCCCAGCGCTCCAGCTTTTCTCCGCCGCCGCAGTCCAGCAATTCATAATCCTGCCATTGATCGGCAATCCACATGTCGGTTCCTCCATGATTTTGATACATCAAATCGTATTATTATACCTCAATAAAACCCACATCGTCAATGCGGAGATTCCGGACACGCGGCATTTGCGCATTAAATTTCAAAATCAGCCCTGCAAAAATTTTTTATTTTTTTCCCTTGACTTTTTGGCCTGCCGTGCATACAATAATGCCAATATCTCAAAAGGCTGTGACGAAGAGGGCGGAAACGCGGATCCTTCAGAGAGTCGGCGGTTGGTGCGAGCCGGCGGAGAACCGTTTCCAATGCTTATGGCTTCCGAGCCGGGAGGGCGAACCCGCTTGCGGGACAGGTCTCCCCGTGTCGCCGCGTTAAGGCAGAGGGCTTGTTGGAGCCTGTAAGTGGCGCGCTTTTTGTGCGCAATTTGAGTGGTACCGCGGAAGTTGTTTGAAACCTCCGTCTCAAAGGGAATCCTTTGAGACGGAGGTTTTTTTCGTTCCCCCGGCCCGCCGCAATCCGTTATTTTGAAAGGAGTTATCAATATGAGTAATCCGAGAATTGAAACTATCTGCGTCCAGGGCGGCTACACCCCCGGCAACGGAGAGCCCCGTCAGATCCCCATTGTCCAGAGCACCACGTTCAAGTACGCGACCAGCGCCGATATGGGCAAGCTGTTCGATCTGGAAGCTGAGGGATATTTTTACTCCCGGCTGCAAAATCCCACCTGTGACGCCGTGGCCCGGAAAATTTGTGCCCTGGAGGGCGGCACTGCGGCCATGCTGACCTCTTCCGGCCAGGCGGCCAATTTCTTTGCCGTGTTCAATATCGCCGGCTGCGGCGACCATGTGGTCTCCTCCTCCACCATCTACGGCGGTACGTTCAATCTGCTGGGCGTGACCATGAAGAAGATGGGCGTGGACGTGACGTTTGTCACCCCTGACTGCACCGCCGAGGAGCTGGACGCCGCCTTCCGCCCCAACACAAAGGCAGTCTTCGGCGAAACCATCGCCAACCCAGCCCTGACCGTGCTGGACATTGAAAAATTTGCTTCCGCAGCCCACGCCCACGGCGTCCCTCTGATCATTGACAACACGTTTGCAACGCCCGTCAACTGCCGTCCCTTCGAGTTCGGCGCGGACATTGTGACCCACTCCACCACCAAGTATATGGACGGCCACGGCGCGGCGGTAGGCGGCGCCATCGTGGACTCCGGCAAGTTTGACTGGTTGGCTCACGCTGAGAAGTTCCCCGGCCTATGCACCCCTGATGAGAGCTATCACGGCATCACCTACGCCGAAAAGTTCGGTCAGGGCGGCGCCTTTATCACCAGGGCCACGGCCCAGCTGATGCGCGACTTCGGCTCCACACCTGCTCCACAGAGTGCGTTTTTGCTGAACCTGGGCCTGGAGAGCCTGCATGTGCGCATGGCGCCGCACTGTGAAAACGGACAGGCTGTGGCAGAGTTTCTGGA
>QKDF01000198.1 GCA_003245395.1 Clostridia bacterium | reverse complement strand
CGGGTGCCGGGCGAGGGTGACGGTAAGCGTGTCCGGCGGAAGGGCGCCGGCGACCCGCTCGCTCCACTCCACGACGCACACGCCGCCCCGGGCGAGGTAGTCGTCCCAGCCGATATCCCACAAAGCGTCCTCGTCCGGCAGACGGTACATGTCAAAGTGGAACAGGGGGATGCGCCCCGGATACTCGTTGACGATGGTGAAGGTGGGGCTGGTGACCCGCTCCGTGCAGCCCAGTCCTCGGGCCAGTCCCCGGGTGAAGGCCGTCTTGCCCATGCCCAGATCGCCCCGAAAGGCCAGGACAGTCCCGGGAGAGAGGGTTTTGGCCAGAGCCTCGCCCGCGGCCTCCGTCTCCGCCTCGCTGCGGGAGAGAATTTCCATCGTGCCACCTCCGTTTTTTCAAACGGAAATAGTATATCACAGGATTTCCCTCCTGTAAAAACAAATTTACGCAGTTTACAGGGAAATTCAACTGTGTTATACTATTTCATTGGAAATTTGCAGTTTTTGATGGGAGATTACCATGTTCAACCGCCTTCGGGAGACTCTCTCCGACTTTTTCCAGCAGGCTGATTTGGTGCTGCTGGGTCTTTGCTGCGGCGCCACGCTGTTCGGCATGGTGCTTATCGCCAGCGCCACCCGATATATGGATACGTACCGCTACGTGCTGGTGCAGGGCGTGGCCATGGCGATTGGAATTGTGGCATATATTCTGCTGTCCATGGTGGACGTGGAGCTGCTGGTCAAGCACTGGAAGCTGCTGTTGATCTTCAACGTGGGCTTTATCCTGATGCTGGTCCCCTTCGGCAAGGTGCGCAACGGCAACCGCGCCTGGATTCAGTTCTCCTGGATGCCCACGTCTATCCAGCCCGCCGAGGTGGTGAAGATCACGTTCATCCTGCTGCTGGCCAAGCAGCTGGAGGTGATCCAGGAACAGCGCCGGGAGTTGAAGAGCTTCGGCTCCGTGATCCAGCCCACGGCGCACCTTTTATTTATGGTGGGGCTGATCTACGTCGTCTCCGGCGACATGGGCAGCGCGCTGGTATATGTGTTCGTGTTCGCGGCCATGGCTCTGGCGGCGAACGTGGCGGTGCGGTGGTTTATCATCGGCCTGGGCGGCGCCGCCGCCGGCGTGACGGGGCTTTATTTCCTTGGGAAAATCCCGACCTACATGGTCAACCGGTTCCACGTTATCTTCAACCACAGCTATGACCCCCTGGGGGCGGGGTGGCAGCAGACCCGCAGCCTGCTGGCCCTTGGCTCCGGCCGGCTGTTCGGACAGGGGCTGTTCAACGGCACGCAGACCCAGGCGGGGGTGGGCTCCCTGCCCGAGCGGCAGACGGACTACATTTTCGCCGTGGCGGGGGAGGAACTGGGCTTCATCGGCTGCATCTGCATCATCCTGATCCTCACGGCCATCATCTTCCGCTGCCTGTGGGTGGCCCGGCAGGGCCAGTCCGCCTACGCCCGGTATCTGTGCGTGGGCATGGCCGGGATGCTGATGTTCCAGACGATTGAAAACATCGGTATGTGCCTGTTCGTCCTGCCCGTCATCGGTCTGACCCTGCCGTTTTTCAGCTACGGCGGGTCGTCCATCGTGACGCTGTTCGCCGCCATGGGCATCGTTTCGGGCGTCAAAAAGCGGTCGTTGATGAATTGGAGAAACTGAGTTTTTCGAGCCGCTGCACCGCAGTTTACAGCAAAGCCGCCGCCGTGAAAACGGCGGCGCTTTTTTTGCGCGTCCGCGCAGTCGATGTAAAAATACGCCCAATTGGGTGCAAAATCCGTCCTGATTTGCATAATCCGGTTTTCACGGCAAACACTACCTCCGCACACTACTATATAACAGGAGGTCGTTAGCCTTGAAAAAGCACAGTTCTCATCTCCGCGTCGGCGCGTTGGTTTTGGCGGCACTGATGGTGCTGACCGTTCCGTCGGCGGCTTTGTTCGGCAAGAAAACGGAGGCGGCAGCCGCTCCGGCGGAGGGCACCCCCATCGCAAAGGAAATCACCCTGCGCACCTACCGCAACATCCCTTACCGCGCCCAGTTCCTCTCCACGGACAGTGAGCAGGACGCGGTGACCTACGCCGTTGTGACCCAGCCCAAGCGCGGCACGGTCACCGTGGATGGGGCCACCTTCACGTACACCCCCACGGAGGGTAAGACCGGCAAGGATACCTTCACCTATACCGCCACGGACGCAAGCGGCAATGTCTCTTCCCCCGCCACCGTAACGGTAAACGTGGACAAGACCAAGTCGGGCGTGACGTATCAGGACACGCAAAACTGCAATGCCGCGGCAGCGGCTCAGTATTTGGCGGAAAAGGGCGTGTTCACCGGGGCATGCCTGGGCGGCAATTACTATTTTGAGCCTGACCGCACCGTCTCCCGCGGGGAGTTCGTGGCCATGACCATGGAATTGGCCAGCATTCCCGCCGACAGCGTCACCATGACCGGCTTTTCCGATGACGCCGCCATTCCCACCTGGGCCAAGGCCTATGCTTCCGCGGGTCTGAGCCAGGGCATTGTCCAGGGTATGAACACCGCCGACGGCGTGGCCTTTGCCGCCAGCGCGCCCGTGACCTACAACGAAGCGGCGGCGATCCTCAACCGCGTGCTGGAGGTGGGCGACGTGGATCTGGATACCTGGTATGCAGACCGTGACGCCGTGCCCTCATGGGCGGCTCAGGCCGTGGGCAATCTGGAGTCCGTGAACGTCATGGCCGCGGGCAGCTTCGGCAGCTCCACGCTGGCGCAGCCTGTGTCCCGGGCCGACGCGGCGCAGATGCTGGCGGCAGCCGGACAGCTGCTGGAAGGCGAGCAGAAGACGGGCCTGTTCAGCTGGATGTCCTGACCGGGGTTTCAAAAGTCAATCTGCTTTGGACGCGCCGCAAAATGTTCAGATTTTGCGGCGCGTGCCTTTTCTAGTTGTATTCCACGGTAAATTGTGCTAAACTGATACGAATTGAAATAAGGATGAATATGATAATTACGGCAAAATCCGGGTGTAGGCGTGATTATCAATTTATTTGTCCTATAAATGCGAAAATATAACCTAAAGCCAAAATTATAGCAAAGATTGAAGCCAGACGGAAACGGGGCCGGACGCCGCCGGGCGTCTGCGGTGTATAGGGCTGCCGGAGGGCGGCCGGAAGGAGAGAGGGAATCCGTGAAAATTGTTGTGCTGGCCGGCGGGCTGTCCACGGAGCGGGAGGTCTCGCTGGTAACGGGAACCGCTGTGTGCCGCGCCCTGCGACAGCGGGGACATCGGGCGATTCTGGTGGATCTGTTTCTGGGGCTGGAGGACTATGACGGAGAGCTGGAGGCGCTGTTCGACGCGCCGGACGGCCTGTGCCGGGACGTGAAAATTACGGATCAGGCGCCGGATCTGGCGGCGGTGCGCGGCGGGCGGCGCGACCAGGGCCCCAGCCTGCTGGGGCAGCATGTGCTGGAGGTCTGCGCTCTGTCGGATTTGGTGTTTGTGGGTCTGCACGGGGAGAGCGGCGAGGATGGCCGCATCCAGGCGGCGCTGGATCTGCTGGGCGTGCCGTATACGGGCTCGGGCCATCTGTCCTCCGCCATGGCCATGGATAAGGTGGTCACCAAGCGGATGATGGATTCCGCAGGCATCCGCACGCCCAAATGGCAGCAATTTACATACGGCCCGGAGGACGTGGATCGCCTGAGTGCGGAGCTGGAGATGCCCTGCGTGGTGAAGACGCCGGACGGCGGGTCGTCCCTGGGGGTTTATCTGCCCGAAAGCCGGGAAGAATTGAAAGCGGCGCTGACCGACGTGCTGCGCTACGGCAGCGAGATTATCGTGGAGCAGCGCATCCATGGACGGGATCTGTTCGTGGGCGTGCTGGGGGATCGGTGGCTGCCCGCGGTGGAGGTCATTCCCAAGGCGGCGTATTTTGACTATGCCTCCAAGTATCAGTCCGGCGGCGCGGAGGAGATCTGCCCTGCGCACGTCACCCCTGCCGAGCAGGAGGAGATGGGCGAGGCCGCGCTGAAGCTGCACAATCTGCTGGGTCTGTCCGTCTATTCCCGGACGGACTTCGTGCTGGATCAGGACGGGAAAAGCTGGTGCCTGGAGATCAATTCTCTGCCCGGCCTGACCCCCGCCAGCCTGCTGCCCAAAGAGGCGGCGGCCGTGGGATTGTCCTATGGCGAGCTGTGCGAGGAGATCGTGCGGCAATCTGTCGGGAGGAGTCAATAAGATGCTGCCACTCACAATCAGAGAAATCGAGCGGGCCACCGGCGGCGTCTGGTGGAATCCCAGGGAAGATGCCGCCGCCGTCACCTCCGTCTGTACCGACAGCCGCGCCGTCACACCGGGGTCGCTGTTTGTCCCCGTGGTGGGAGAGAATTTTGACGGCCACGACTTCATCGACACGGCGCTGCGCGCGGGCGCGGCGGGGACGCTGTGCGCCCGTCTGCCGGAGGATCTGCAAAGCGATAAATTTTATATTAAGGTAGACGACACCCGTCTGGCGCTGAAAAACCTGGCGGCGGATTACCGCAGCCGCTTTTCCATCCCCTTCGTCCAGATCACCGGCTCGGTGGGCAAGACGACCACCAAGGAGATGATCGCCGCGGTGCTGTCCCAGAAGTTCAACATCCTCAAAACACCACAGAATTACAACAATGACATAGGCACACCCCTGACGCTGCTGGGCCTTGGGCCGGAGCATCAGGCCGCCGTGATCGAAACCGGCATGAACCACTTTGGGGAAATTCACTATCTTGGTGAGATGGTGCGCCCGGACATCGCCGTGATCTCCAACGTCGGCGACGCCCACATCGAGTTTCTGGGCAGTCGGGAGGGGATTTTGAATGCCAAGTGCGAGATTTTCGACTTCCTCAAACCCGACGGCCTTGCGGTGCTCAACGGGGACGATGCCCTGCTGCGCACCGTGCACCGGCCCTTTGATACGCTGCTGTGCGGTCAGTCCGAGGGCTGCAACGTCCGGGTGCGGGAGGTGGCCGACCACGGTTTGGACGGGACGAACTGCATCGTCACCACGAAAAGGGCCACGTATGCCCTGACCATCCATGCGCCGGGAGAGCATCTGGTGTACTGCGCGTCCATGGCCGTGGCCATCGGCGAACGGCTGGGCCTGACCTATGATGAGATTGTCCGGGGCGTGGCCGCGTTCCAGGGCGTCGGCTCCCGGATGGAGGTCGTTCGCCTGCCGGGAAACCGGATTATCCTCAACGACTGCTACAACGCGAATCCCCAGTCCGTGGCCGCGGGGCTGGAGGTGCTGGCCAAAAGCACCGGCAGCCGCAAGCTGGCCATCTTAGGCGACATGGGCGAGCTGGGGGATCATACCGAAGCCGCGCACTACAACATCGGCGCACTGGCGGCCATGCTGGGCATCGACTTCGTCATTGCCATCGGCCCCAAGGCGGAGAAAATCTACGAGGGCGTCGTCGCCTCGGGCGGGGATGCGGTGCATTACCCCGACAAGGATTCCGCCCAGGGAGAGCTGCTGCGCCAGTTCGGGCCGGACACCAGCGCGCTGGTGAAGGCGTCCCATTTCTCCATGCACTTTGAAACCATTGTGAATTTCCTGAAAGACCAGGAGTATACGGAGTAATTTATGATCGAGATCCAGGTAGAGGGGCTGGTCAAGTCCTTCGATTTGGAAAAAAAAATATTGGATGACCTCACGTTCCAGATCGACCAGGGGGAGCGGGTGGGTCTGCTGGGCCGCAACGGCGCCGGCAAGACCACCCTGTTCCGCATCCTGACAGGGGAGCTGGATTACGACACGGGCGCGGTAAGCCTGGGCAAGGGGCGGCGTCTGGGCTTGATTTCCCAGATTCCCGTCTACCCGGCGGAGTACACGGTGGAGGACGTGCTGCGCACGGCCTTCGCCCGGCTCCACGCCCTTGCGGAGGAGATGGAGCAGCTGGCCGCCCGGATGGCGGCGGGGGAGACCGACCCGGCCATCCTGCGCCGCTACGGGGCTTTGAGCGAGCGGTTCGAGGCCTTCGGCGGCTATGATACCGAGGTGGCCGTCAACAAGGTGGCAAACGGCCTGTCCATCCCGGCGGCGATGCGCGACCGGCCGTTTGCCCTGCTCTCCGGCGGGGAGAAAACCCGGGTCAACCTGGCGCGCCTGCTGCTGGAGGACACGGATATCCTGCTGCTGGACGAGCCTACAAACCATTTGGATCTTCACGCCACGGAATGGCTGGAGGACTATATCTCCCGCTTTCAGGGCACGGTGGTGGCCATCTCCCATGACCGGTATTTCCTCGACCGGGTGGTGACCCGGATCATCGAGATCGACGGGGGCAAGGCCGAGTTTTACAGCGGGAATTACAGCTTTTACGCCATTGAAAAGGAGCGCCGCTTCCAGGAGCGCATGAAGCAGTACGAAAAAGAGCAGGCCAAGATCGCCCAGCTGACCGAGGCGGCGGAAAAGCTCCATCTGTGGGCCTTCATGGGCAACGACGCCCTGCATAAGCGGGCGTTCTCCATGGAAAAGCGCATCGAGCGGATGCGCACTACCGCCAAACCCACGGCGCGGCGGAAGATGGACGCCCGTTTCTCCTCGGCGGATTTTCAGGGGGACGAGGTGCTCTCCCTGCGCAGCGTGGCCAAGGGCTTCGACGGGCGGACGCTGTTTGACGGCATCAATTTAAAGGTGGAGGGCGGCGAGCGCATCGCCCTGATCGGCGACAACGGCACGGGCAAATCCACCCTGATTAAAATGATTCTGGAGGAGGAGTGGCCCGACGACGGCCGCATCCGCCTGGGGCCGCAGGTACGGCTTGCCTGCCTGCCCCAGATCATCCATTTTAAACATCCGGACTGGAACCTGGTGGAGAACATGATGGACGCGAAGAGGGGCATGACGGCCCAGAGCGCCCGCAACCGCCTGGCGGCCTACGATTTCCGGGGCGAGGACGTGTTCAAGTCCGTCAGCGTTCTTTCCGGCGGAGAGCAGAGCCGCCTGCGGCTGTGCATGCTGATGGACGACGAGATCAACTTTCTGATCCTGGACGAGCCGACGAACCATCTGGACATCGACTCCCGGGAGTGGATCGAGGATGCGGTGGAATCCTATGACGGGACGCTGCTGTTCGTCTCCCACGACCGGTACTTTATCAACCGCTTCGCCACCCGCATCTGGGAGCTGGAGAACGGCACCATCACCGACTGGCCCATGGGCTTTGCCCAGTACCGGGCGGAAAAGGCGAAGGAGGCCGCGGCCCCCGCGCCTGTATCCGCGGCTAAAGCGGAGAAAAAGCAGAAAGAGGACAAGCCCCGGAGCGGCCGGGCGCAGCAGGCGGCCAAAAAGCAATTGGTCATCTGTGAGCGGGACATCGCCAAGGCCGAGGAGCGCCTTGCCGCGCTGGATACGGATATGGAGGCGGCGGCCTGCGACTATGAGAAACTCAACGCCCTGCTGGCGGAGAAAAACGAAGCCCAGGCCGAGCTGGACGCCCTTTACGAGAAGTGGGAGGCGCTGTCCATGGAGGCGGAGGCATGAGGCGGATGTCGCGCTACGTCCGGATTCCGCTGATCTGGACGGTGGTGTTCATGGCGGCGGGAGCGGGCATCCGGTTTGTGCCGGGAATGCGGTTTTCCTCCTATTTGTGCGCCGGCATCGCCGGATTATGCGTAGTCACCGCGCTGCTGTGCCTGTGGTCGGAGCATTCCCATGTGGGCTGGCTGGTGCTGCAGATTTATCGCGCGGCGCTGATTTTGGGGATCATCTACTTCGCCGGACTGGAATTTTTCATCATTCGGGCGGGCGAGGCGGATAACACCGACACCCCCGTTCAGGCCGTGATTGTCCTGGGGGCCGGGGTCAACGGAACGACACCCTCTCTGGCGCTGAGCACCCGCATGGACGCGGCGGCGGATTATCTGAAGGCGCATCCGGGGGTTCCGGTTGTGCTCTCGGGCGGACAGGGGCCGGGTGAGGACATCACGGAGGCCCAGGCCATGTACACGGCCCTGACGGATCGGGGCGTGGACCCGGAGCACCTGATTCTGGAGGAGAACTCCACGTCCACGGCGGAGAATTTCGCAAATTCCAAGGTGCTTTTGCAGGACTACGGCGTGGATATCTCCACGGCGACAGTGGCGGTGGTCAGCAGCGATTTCCATATCTTCCGGGCGGGAATGCTTGCCCGGCGGGCCGGCTTCGGGGAGATTGTGGGCGTCCCGGCGGAGCTGCCCTGGCGGTGGCTGACGGTGAACTACTATACCCGCGAAGCGTTCGCGGTGACGGCTCTGGCAGTGCTGGGGTAAACGGCGATTTCCAAAGAAAAACAGGAGGCGAGAGCCGATGAGCGATATTTTATGTATGTATTACTCCCGGACGGGGAACACCAGAAAGGCCATGGAAGAATTGGCCGCCGAGCTGGGGGCGGAGATCGTCCCGCTGACGGACACGGTGGACCGCGGCGGCTGGAAGGGCCTGATCCGCTGCGGAATGGACGCCATGCGCCAGACGCCGGAGCCGGTCTCCCGCTTCGAGACCGAGCGTCCGCTGGAGGATTACCGTCTGGTAATCGTGGGCACGCCCGTCTGGGCGGGCCGCTGCTGCAGCGTGGTGCGGTCGTTTTTGAAGGAGTACGGCGGACGTCTGAACGCCGTGTCCTTCGTGGTGCTGCGGAGCAGCGAGGGCAAGTTCGAGGAGGTCTACGAGCAGATGGACGAGTATCTGCCCCGGTCTCACAAGACGGCGGTGTCGCTGCGCAGCGGCTCCGTGGGCTATCGGTTTTGGCAGGAGGAGTTCCTGCGCCAGACCCGCGCGTTTCTGGAGGAGCAGTAGGCGCACTCTCTTTTCAGACATTTGAAAGGAGAGAACAGCCATGCTGGAACAGCTCAGGGACATTGCCCTGCGGTTTGACGCGCTGGAGGCCCAGCTGGGCGACCCGTCGGTCTACGCCGACGCGGAAAAGCTCAAGCAGGTCAACCGGGAGCGCAAGGAATTGGAGCCTGTCGCCCTGGCCTATCGGGCCTACGAGCGGGCATTGAAGCACAGACAGGAGGCAGAGGAACTGCTCTCCGACCCCGAATTCAAGGAGATGGCCCAGGAGGAGCTGGCCGAGGCCAAGGCCGAGGCGGAGCGCCTGGAGCAGGAGCTGCGGATTTTGCTGCTGCCCCGGGACCCCAACGGCAGCCGGAATGTGGTCATGGAGATCCGCGGCGGCGTGGGCGGGGAGGAGAGTGCCCTGTTCGCCGGGTCGCTGTACCGGATGTACACCATGTACGCCGAAAACCGGGGCTGGCACATCGAGCCGGTGAACGAGAACCGCACGGAGCTGGGCGGCATCAAGGAGTGCAGCTTCCTCGTAGAGGGAGAGGGCGCCTGGTCCCGTCTGAAGTTTGAAAGCGGCGTCCACCGGGTTCAGCGTGTGCCGGAGACGGAATCCGGCGGCCGCATCCACACCAGCGCCGCCACCGTGGCGGTGCTGCCCGAGGCGGAAGAGGTGGAGTTTTCCATCGCCCCGGGCGATCTGCAGATCGATACCTACCGTTCCTCCGGCGCGGGGGGACAGCACATCAACAAAACCGAGTCCGCCATCCGCATCACCCACCTGCCCACCGGCACGGTGGTGGAGTGCCAGGAGGAGCGCAGCCAGTACAAAAACAAGGAAAAGGCCATGAAGGTTCTGCGCTCCCGGCTCTACGAGGCCGAACAGGCCAAGGCCGCCGCCGAACAGGCGGCGCAGCGCAAAAGCCAGGTGGGCAGCGGTGACCGTTCCGAGCGCATCCGCACCTATAACTTCCCCCAGGGCCGGGTGACAGATCACCGCATCGGCCTGACGCTCTATAAGCTGCCCGCAGTTATGGACGGGGCATTGGACGAGCTGATCGATGCCCTCATCACCGCCGAGCAGGCGGAGAAGCTCAAAGGGGAGTAAATCGCCGACGATACCGTCGTGAAGATATAAAAGAGGCATTGAAACATGGATACAATTCGCATTGACTTAACCGATACCCGCGGCCAGCAAAAGAGCGTGGAGGACAAGATCGCTCTGGCGGCGCAGATCCTCCGGAACGGCGGCCTGCTGGGTATTCCCACCGAGACGGTGTATGGCCTGGCCGCCAACGGCCTGGACGAAAAAGCCGTTCTGGGCATTTTCGAGGCAAAGGGCCGTCCCCAGGACAACCCTCTCATTCTCCATGTGCCCGGGCCCCAGTGGCTGCCCCGATACTGCGCCGACGTACCGCCTTTGGCCTACGTGCTGGCGCGGAAATTTTGGCCCGGCCCGCTGACTATGATTTTGAAGCGCAGACCCGTCGTGCCCGACCGCACCACGGCGGGGCTGGACACCGTGGGCATGCGCTGCCCCAACCATCCGGTGACGCTGGCCATCATTCGGGAGGCCGGCGTGCCGGTCGCGGCGCCCTCGGCCAACTCCTCCGGTCGGCCCAGCTGCACCACGGCGGACGACGTCATGGAGGACATGAACGGTAAGATTGACGGCGTGGTGGACGGCGGCCCCTGCACGGTGGGGGTGGAGTCCACGATTCTGGATCTGACCGTGGACCCGCCGCGGCTGCTGCGTCCGGGCGGACTGCCTCTGGAGGATCTGGAGCGGATCATCGGCAAGATTGAAGTTGATAAGGCGGTTACCACACCGCTGAAGGAGGGCGAGCAGCCCAAGGCTCCCGGCATGAAGTACCGCCACTATGCGCCCAAGGCGCCGGTGACCGTGTTCACGGGCAATCCCCGGTGCACGGCGCAGGAGATCGCGGCCCGCTTAAAGCCCGGCATGGGTGTGATCTGCTTCGATGAATTCGACGGCCTGTTCGCCGGCTATGAAAAGCGGTGCCTTGGCCCCAGCGACGACAAGGCGATACAGGCGCAGCGGGTGTTTGACGCCCTGCGGGCCTTTGACGGATGCGATGTGACGGAGATTCTGGCCCAGTGTCCCGACAACCGGGGACTGGGGCTGGCCGTGAGCAACCGGCTGAAAAAGGCCGCGGGCTTCCATGTGATCGATCTGGAGGACGAGCAGGTGATCCTGGGTCTGACCGGCGGCACCGGCGCGGGCAAGACCACCGCCCTGCGGGCCATTGAGGCACTGGGTGGCACGGTGATCGACTGCGACCGGGTCTATTATGAGATGCTCCGCTCCAGCGAGGAGCTGCGGGGCGACATCGCCGCCACCTTTGGCGAGACCGTGTTCGACGCCGACGGGGTGCTGGACCGCAAGGCGCTGGGGCAGCAGGTGTTTGCCGATCCCGACCGCTTGGATCAGCTCAACCATATCGTGTTCCGCCGCATCCGGCCGGAGCTGCAGCGGCGGATCGCCGCCGCTCCGACCCGCGTGATCGCGCTGGACGCCATCAACCTGGTTGAGTCCGGCACCGACGCCCTGTGCGACCGGACGGTGGCCGTCACCTCTCCCGTGGAGCTGCGGGTGCGGCGCATCATGGCCCGGGACGGGATCGAGGAGCAATACGCCCGGCTGCGGATTTCCGCCCAAAAGCCGGATGAATTTTACCGCGGAAAGTGCGATTTTGAACTGCGCAACGATGCGGAGACCGCGGAGGAATTTCTCACCCAGGCAAAGGAGTTTTTCACCAAGCTGATCGAGCAGATTAAGGAGGATAAAGCAAATGGAAGAAAATAACGAGCTGAAGAAGCTGCGGGAGACCCTGCTGGACGACCGCAAGAACGGGTACGACCGCACGCCCCCTGTTCGGGACGACGCCATGGAGGACTACTGCCGGGACTATAAGAAATTTCTCAGCTGCGCCAAGACGGAGCGGGAGTCTGTCCGCGAGCTGGTAAAGCAGGCGGAGGCCGCGGGCTTCAAGCCCTTCGTCCGCGGTATGGAGCTGAAAACCGGCGACAAGGTCTACCGCAACAACCGGGGCAAGAGCCTGCTGCTGGCCCACATCGGCAAAAAGCCGCTGGATCAGGGCACGCAGATCTCCGCCGCCCACATTGACTCCCCCCGCTTGGATTTGAAGCCCAATCCGCTTTATCAGGACACGGAGCTGGCTTATTTCAAGACCCACTACTACGGCGGCATCCGCAAGTATCAGTGGTCCACCATCCCTCTGGAGCTTCACGGCGTGGTGGCGCTCAAGGACGGAAATCTGGTGGAGGTCTCCGTGGGCGAGGATGACGATGATCCCCGTCTGGTGATCACCGACCTGCTGCCCCATCTGGGCGGTGAGCAGAACAAAAAGCCCCTGGGCGAGGCGTTCTCCGGCGAGTCCATGAACCTGCTGCTGGGCAGCCGTCCCCTGACGGGGGACGAGAAGCCCGACCGGGTGAAGCTGGCCGTGATGAAGATCCTCTACGAGAAGTACGGCATCACGGAGAGCGACCTCACCTCCGCCGAGCTGGAGGCCGTTCCGGCGTGGAACGCCTGCGACGTGGGCCTGGACCGGTCCATGATCGGCGCTTACGGCCACGATGACCGGGTGTGCGCCTACGCGGCGTTCCGGGCGCTTCTCGATCTGGACGAGACGCCGGCAAAGACCTCCGTGTGCATCCTGGCGGACAAGGAGGAGATCGGCTCCGACGGCGTGACGGGCATGCAGTCCGCCGCGTTCGACACCTTTATGGAGGATCTGTGCGACACCCAGAGCGTGCCCGTGCGGGCCTGCTATGAGCAGTCGTTCTGCCTCTCCGCCGACGTGACGGCGGCATTTGACCCCGACTTTGCAGAGGTGTACGAAAAGCGCAACGCCGCGTTCCTGAACCACGGCATCGGCCTGTGCAAGTACACCGGCGCGCGGGGCAAGGCCGGTTCGTCCGACGCCAGCGCCGAAATCGTGGCCTATGTGCGGGAGCTGTTCGATCAGGACGGCGTTCTGTGGCAGATTGCGGAGCTGGGCAAGGTGGACGCCGGCGGCGGCGGCACCGTGGCCATGTATATGGCCAACCGCAACATCAACACGCTGGACGCGGGCGTGCCCGTGCTGTCCATGCACTCTCCGTTTGAGACGGTGTCCAAGCTGGACTGCTACGAGACCTATCGCGGCATGAAGGCCGTGTACCGCGCGGAGAACTGAAAATAGACGACAAAGCGCCCTGCCGGGAACTTCCCGGCAGGGCGCTTTCATATGCGAGGCGCATTTATTTATTTGGGGTGCCAAACAGATTGAGGCGGGCCGTCCATGTTAAAGACGGTGATGACCTTTTGACACTGCCGGCAGGCCCAGGCGTTGGAGTGGTAGCTGTCGTCGGTGTCGGAGCCCTCCAGGGGTGTGAACGTCCGATCCAAACGCTTCAGCCCCATCTTTTCCAGCTCCTCCTCCCCGTACCAGCGCAGGAGAAAGCGCGCCAGCGGCGTGATCCGTCCCTCTTCCCGCATCCAGAGTTTCCCCAGCTCCATCTCCCCGCCGCAGAAGGGGCAGGTCATGGGGGTGCGCTCCTCACCCTCCGTGCTCATTTCCCCAGTGCCTTGGTCTTTTCGTAGGCGGCGAATACCGCGTTCATCACGGATGCGCGGAAGCCGCCGTCCTCCAGGGCTTTCACGCCCATAATCGTGGAGCCGCCGGGAGAGCAAACCGCGTCTTTGAGCACGCCGGGATGGGAGCCCGTCTCCAGCACCAGCCGGGCCGAGCCCGCCAGCATCTGGGCCGCCAGTTCCTGTGCCGTGGCCCGGGGCAGGCCGCAGGCCACGCCGCCGTCGGCCAGCGCCTCGATGAACAGATCCGCAAAGGCCGGGCCGCAGCCGGACACCGCGCTGCCCGCGTCGATCAGGTGCTCGGGCAGCTGGGCAAAGCGCCCCGCGCCGGCCATGCCCTCAAGAAACGCCCGCTCTTCCTCCGGCGTCACGTCCGACGCGCAGGTGTAGAGGATCATGCCCTCGCCGATAGAGGCGGGGGTGTTGGGCATGATGCGGATGACCGGGTACTCGCCCCCCGCCATGCGCCGGATGTCCGCAATGGACAGCCCCGCCGCCATGGTGACGAGGATGAACCGCGTCTCCCGGCTGGAGAGGGTAGGAGCCAGCTCCTCCAGCATCCCCGCCATCATCTGGGGCTTGACGCCGAGAAAAATGAAGTCCGCGCTGCCGGCGATGGCGTCGCTCTCCGCCACGCCGCAGCCCAGCAGTTCCGCCAGATCCCGCGCTTTTTCCATGGTGCGGTTGGACAAAAACACCTCGTCTGCAGGGATGGTGGTGCAGGCCGCCTTTGCCAGCGCTCCGCCCATGTTGCCCGTGCCGATAAATCCGAATGTTGCCATGTTTATCCGTCATCCTTTCTGTTTCGCGGCGCATGTGCGGTATGTTTGAACAGGCCGTCGTGCCGCGTATATGCCGCGGCCGTCCGCTCGGAGGACAGCCGGTTTCCATGAAAGCCGCGGGATCGCTTACTCCCGCACCTGACCTTCACCGTAAATCACGTACTTGCAGCTGGTCAGCTCCTCCAGCCCCATGGGGCCGCGGGCGTGCATTTTCTGTGTGGAGATGCCGATCTCGGCCCCCAGGCCGAACTCTCCGCCGTCGGTGAAGCGGGTGGAGGCATTGACATACACCGCCGCCGCGTCCACCTGATCCAGGAAGTGCTGGGCGGTGAAATAATTGTTTGTGATAATGGCCTCGGAGTGTCCGGTGCCGTGCTCGTTGACGAAATCTATCGCCTCGGCCGCGCTTTTCACGATGCGCACCGCCAGGATGTAGTCGTCATACTCCGTGTCCCAGTCTGCCTCCGCTGCGGGGATGCCCGCAGCGCCCACGATGGAAAGGGACGGCTTGTCGCACCGCAGCTCCACCGCTTTCGTTTTGAGCAGAGGCACGGCCTTTTGGAGAAATTCCTCCGCCACGGACTCATGGATCAGGACGCACTCCGCCGCGTTGCACACGGAGGGGCGGGAGCACTTGGCGTTGAAGAGGATTTTCGCGCCCATGTCCAGATCGGCCTCGGAATCGATATAGACGTGGCACACGCCCTCGCCGGTGCGGATGACCGGTACGGACGCGTTTTGCGCCACGGAGCGGATCAGGTTCGCCCCGCCCCGGGGAATCAGTACGTCCACATAGCCGTTGAGGTGCATCAGCTCCTCGGCCGTCTCATGGGACGTGTCCTGTACCAGAGAGATGCAGTCGGCGGAAAGGCCCGCCTCCTCCAGCGCCGCGCGCATGAGAGAAACCGCCGCCCGGTTGGAGCGGATGGCCTCTTTTCCGCCCCGCAGGATGCAGGCGTTGCCGGATTTCAGGCACAGCGCCGCCGCGTCCACGGTGACGTTGGGCCGGGCTTCAAAAATGATGGCGATGACGCCCAGAGGCACCCGCCGCCGCCCGATAATCAGGCCGTTGGGCCGGGTCTCCATCTTCGTGACCGTGCCGATGGGATCGGGGAGAGCTGCCACCTGCCGCACGCCGTCCACGATGCCGGCGATGCGCTCTTTTGTCAAGGTCAGCCGGTCCAGCATGGCGGGACGCATTCCCGCCTCCTGTGCCGCGGCCACATCCTCCGCGTTGGCTTGGAGCCACTCGTCCTGCCGCTCCGTCAGGATGCGGGCGATGGCCTCCAGCGCCGTGTTCTTCTTCGCCGACCCGGCGACTGCCAATGCGCGTCCGGCTTTTTTCGCCGCCGCGCCCTGAAGCTGTAATTCGCTCATACCGTCTCTCCTTTCTGTGCATGAAAGCGGGTGCCGATGTCCCGCCCGTCTACGATGTCGTAAAGATCCTCCGTCCGGGCACCGTTGGTGATCACCATGTCGCACCCGGCGTCCATGGCGATTTTCGCCGCCGAGAGCTTGGTGGTCATGCCGCCGGTGCCGTGGCGGGTGCCTGCGCCGCCGGCCATCTCCAGAATCTCCGGCGTCAGCGCGGGTACGTGGTGGAGCAGCTTGGCGTCCGGGTGGCATCGCGGGTCGGCGTCATACAGCCCGTCGATGTCCGACACCAGAATCAAAAGATCCGCCCCGCACAGCTTCGCCACGATGGCGGACAGGGTGTCGTTGTCGCCCAGAACCTTGTGCCGCCCGGTCTCGATCTCCGCCGAGGAGACGGAGTCGTTTTCATTCACCACGGGGATTACGCCCATGTCCAGCAGGGCACCGAAGGTGTTGGACAGGTGCTCTGCCCGCTGGGGGATGTCCACGTCCTCGCCGGTGAGCAGGATCTGGGCCACAGTGCGGTTGTACTCGGAGAACAGCTTGTCGTAAATATGCATCATCCGGCACTGACCCACCGCGGCGGCGGCCTGCTTCATTCGCAGCTCCGTAGGTCGCTCCGACAGCGCCAGCTTCGCCGTGCCGATGGCGATGGCGCCGGAGGTCACCAGAATCACCTGATGGCCCATGCCGCTCAAATCCGCCAAAACCCGCACCAGCTGCTCCATCCGCCGCAGATTCACGGCGCCGGAGGAATGGGTGAGTGTGGAGGTGCCCACCTTCACCACGATACGCGCTGTTTCCAAAACGTCAGCCCCTTTTTAATAAAAAAGTCAATTTGGTACATTATAACATGACGGAATGGAAAAAGAAAGTCCGGCTAAATTTTGTTTTTGTGCAGAAAATACCGGAGAAAGGAAGGGATTCCATGACAGAACGCACAAACGAGCTGACCGTTAAAAGCGAGGACACGCCCAAGGGCGACGGGCATGACAGGGGCAGAACCGGCCCGCAGTCCTGGCAGCAGGAGATCGTGGACATGGGCAGTGTCACCACGAAAAACAGCCGCGGCGCCATCCACTGCATCACCATTATCGGCCAGATCGAGGGACACATTGCCTCCAATAATAACACCAAGACCACGAAGTACGAACATATTATGCCCCTTCTGGCTGCTCTGGAGGAATCCGACGAGGTGGACGCCATTTTGTTCCTGCTCAACACCGTGGGCGGGGACATCGAGGCAGGCCTTGGCATCGCGGAGCTGATCTCCGGCATGAGCAAGCCCACCGCCTCGCTGGTGCTGGGCGGCAGCCACTCCATCGGCGTGCCCCTGGCCGTGGCCGCCGGACGCAGCTTCGCTGTGCCCTCCGCCGCCATGACTATCCATCCCGTGCGCATGAGCGGCACGGTCATCGCCGCGCCCCAGACGTACAACTATTTTTCCCGGCTTCAGGAGCGCATCGTGGATTTCGTCGTGCGCCACAGCCATATCGACTCGGAGGAGTTTCTCGCCCTGATGCTCAACGCCGGGGAGCTGGCCTCCGACCTGGGGTCGGTGCTCTATGGTCAGGAGGCCGTGGACAAGGGCCTGATCGATCAGATCGGCAATCTCTCCGACGCGCTGGAGTGGCTTTACGGGGAAATCGCCAAGAGGAAAAAGGACGGCTGAGCCGCCCTTTTCCCGTATTTTCCGGAATTTGCCTTGAAATGAGAAATCTTGTCTGATATAGTAAATTAGTTATCGTATTGAAATTTCAGCCCGAGGTGAAGACTGTGTACTTAAAAGCGCTGGAGATCCAGGGGTTCAAGTCCTTCCCCGACAAAACCGTCCTGAATTTCGGGGAGGACATCACCGCCATCGTGGGCCCCAACGGCTCCGGAAAATCGAATATCTCCGACGCCATCCGCTGGGTCATGGGCGAGCAGAGCAGCAAGAGCCTGCGCGGCGCAAAAATGGAGGACGTGATCTTCGGCGGCACCGCCAAGCGCACGCCCCAGGGCTTTGCCCAGGTCACGCTGGTCATCGACAATACCGAGCACGTTTTCCCCGCCATGGAGGAGGCCGAGGTGGCCATCACCCGCCGCTATTACCGCAGCGGCGAAAGCGAATATTATATCAACCGCCAGTCCGTCCGGCTCAAGGACGTGACGGAGCTGTTCCTGGACACCGGCATGGGCCGGGAGGGCTATTCCCTTATCGGCCAGGGCAAGATCGACGAAATTCTCTCGGCCCGCAGCGGCGAGCGCCGGGAGATTTTCGAGGAGGCGGCGGGTATCTCCAAGTTCCGCTACCGTAAGGAGGAAGCCGAGCGCAAGCTCCAGCGCACGGAGGAGAACCTGGTGCGCATCAACGACAAAATCGCTGAGCTGGAGCTGCAGGTGGAGCCGCTGCGGGATCAGGCGGAAAAGGCGAAGAAATATCTGGTGTTCCGGGACGAGATGCGCCTGCTGGAGATCTCGGTCTGGCTGGAGAATCTGGACGCGGTGAAGGCTGGGCAGCGCAAGCTGGAGACCGACCTGACCGCCGCCCGAACGCAGCGGGACGAGGCCCGGGAAAAGCTGGACGCCCTCTATGCCGAGGGGGAGCAGTACAGCCTGCGGATGCAGGAGAAGGACGCCCAGGCCGAAACGCTGCGGGGACAGCTGTCCGGTCAGGAGACGCAGGCGGCGGAGCGGGAATCCGGTCTGGCAGTGCTGCGCACCACCATCACCCATCATCGGGAGAATATTGAGCGCGCCCAGCGGGAGCTGGCCGAGCAGGAGGGCCGCGCGGGCGGACTGCAAAGCCAGATTGAGGCTCAGGAGGCCCGGGTGGCGGAGCTCGAAGAACAGATCGGCGCCCACCGCTCTGCGCTGGAGGACGTGCTGGAAAAGGCCCGTGCCGCGGCGGAGGAAGCCGGCGGCGCGCGGGATGAAGCCGAAGCCCTGCGGGGTCAGGAGGTTCTGGCGGTGGCTGCGGCGGCGGACGGGCGAAGCGAAGCGTCCGCGCTGGCGGCGCAGAGCCGTCAGATTGAGGAGCGCAAGGCCGCCGTGGAGGCGGAGCTTGCCTCTCTGGACGAGCGGCGGGAGCAGCAGGCGCGGGAGGCGAAAACAAACCGCCGCGCGCTGGAGGACGCCCGGGACGAGGCGGACGCCGCGGCGAATATCATCTCCGGCCACAACCTGCGGCTGGAGGAGCGGCAGAAAAAGGCGGCGGAGGCGGCGCAGGCCGTCACAAAGCTGACCGTGGACGCTGGCGGAGCGGACTCCCGCATCCGCATGCTGGAGGAGATGGAGCGGGAATACGAGGGCTTCTCCAAGTCCGTGCGGGACGTGTGTCAGGCCAAGGGAACCCTGCGGGGCATCCACGGCCCGGTGGCCGGACTGATGAGCACGGAGGCGAAGTATTCCGTGGCCATCGAAATCGCCCTGGGCGCGGGACTGCAGAACATCGTGGTGGACCGGGAAGAGGACGCCAAGGCGGCCATCGGCTTTTTGAAGCAGCGCAATGCCGGACGGGCCACGTTTTTGCCCCTGACGGCCATCCGGGGCGACGAGCTGCGTGAGCCGGGCGTGGAGCGGGAGTACGGCTACGTGGGCCTTGCCTCGCGCCTTGTGAGCTTTGACGAAACATATACGCGGATTTTTCACAATCTGCTGGGCCGCACCGTGGTGGCCGAGGATTTGGACTGCGGCATCGCCATGGCGCGGAAATATCAGAACCGCTTCCGCATCGTCACGCTGGACGGACAGGTGATCAACCGGGGCGGTTCCATGACCGGCGGCAGCGTCAGCCGCAGCGCCGGCGTTTTGAGCCGCGCCGCGGAGCTGAAGACCTTGCGGGAAACCGCGGCGGCGCTGCATCGGCGGCTGTCGGAGGCGCAGAGGGCAAAAGAAGAACTGGACCGGGAGCTGGAAAAGGCCCGTTACGAGCTTTCCGCCGCCGAGACCCAGCGCCGTCAGGCCGAGGACGAGGTGCTGCGCCTGGAGGGCCGGTCCAACCAGTTCGACGCTCTGCTGCGCGGACTGGAGGAGAACCGGGAGAATCTGGAGGGCGAGCGCACGGCGCTCACCGACCGTCTGGAAGAGAACGGAGAAAAAACCGCCGCCGCCGAACGGCGCGTGGCGGAGCAGGAAGCTATGGCCGCGGGACTGCGGGCGCAGATTCAGGAAAAGCTGGCCGGGCAGACGGAGCTGCTGGAGCGCTCCGGTGAGCTGGCCGAGGCGGTCAGCACCCGGAAATCGGAGCTGGCAGCCCTGACGGCGGAGCGGGAGACCACGGATCGCGCGCTGGAGGATCTGCGCCGTCTGCGGGCCGACCTGACCGGCGACCGTTCCGCCAAGGAGGCGCTGCTTGTCGCCGACGAGGCTAAAATCGCCCAGGCCGAGGCGGAAATCGCCGCGAAGCAGGCGGAGATTGAAGAAATCCATGCTCGTCAGGCCGGCCTTCGGGAACAGCTGGAGACCGTCAACCGGGCGAAAATCGCGCTGGAGGCCGAGCGCACGGCGAAAAACCGCGCTGGGCAGGATATGAACGAAACCCTGCTGAATCTGGAACGGTCCGTGTCCTCGCTGGAGCAGAAAATTGCCACCGGCGCCATGGAGGAAAAGCAGATCCTAGACCGGCTGTGGGAGCACTATGAGCTGTCCCACTCCGATGCCCGGGCCCAGCGCATCGAGCTGGAGAGCGTTCCCAAGGCCACCCGGCGCATCGGGGAGCTCAAGCGGGACATCGCGGCGCTGGGGACGCCCAATATCGGGGCCATTGAGGAGTTTGAGCGAGTCAACACCCGATATACCTACCTGACGGATCAGCGAAACGACGTGGAGAAGGCCAAGGCCGAGATCGAGAGCGTCATCGAGGGTCTGACGGGGGAGATGACCACGATTTTCGCCCAGCAGTTCCGCCTGATTACCGAGAGCTTCCAGGAGACGTTTTTGGAGCTGTTTGGCGGCGGCCAGGCCGCGCTGGAGCTGGAGGACGAGAGCGACATCCTAAACTGCGGCATCGAGATCAAGGCGCAGCCGCCGGGCAAGACGCTCAAGACGATTTCGCTGCTCTCCGGCGGCGAGAAGGCGTTCGTGGCCATCGCGCTGTATTTCTCCATTTTGAAAGTACATCCCACGCCGTTTTGCGTCATGGACGAGATCGAAGCCGCCCTGGACGACGCGAACGTCACCCGGTATGCCCGGTACATGCGCCGTCTGGCGGGGCGCACCCAGTTCATCGTCATCACCCACCGCCGGGGCACCATGGAGAACGCGGACGTCCTCTACGGCGTCACCATGCAGGAGCAGGGGGTCAGCAAGATTCTGACCATCAATTTGAACGACATGGCGAAGGAATTGGAAATTGAGTGACGCCGTCCGCGCCTTTTGGCGGAGGAATGCGCATACTATTGTAATTA
>QKDF01000115.1 GCA_003245395.1 Clostridia bacterium | reverse complement strand
CTCAAACCAGGTTTTTTCATTGTTGAAGCGAATGCCCCACATGAAATCCACCGTCTCATCCGTAAACCCGTTGAACATTCCGTTCCTCCCAGCATCCCGTATTTCTCTGCGGCCCATTCCGGACCGGGGCCGAAGCTTGCGCACACACCCAAAAAGGGATGTCTCCGCGTTTCAAACAGCCGTCTTTGGGCTATCATAACACAGAATCGGCAGATGAAAAAGCGGAAACATGCAAAAAAAGAGACGGAACCCCTCCGGCTCCGTCTCTCTTGTTCACCCCATGGTTCGCTCCAGCATGGCCAGTATCCGGTCGGCATGGCTGTATTCCTCGTCGCTCAGCTCCCGCAGCAGCTTTTCCAGACAGGGATCGGTGGTTCCGTCCGCGGCCCGGGCGTAGTTGACCGCGCCGCAGACCTCTTCGTGATACCGGGTGCGCAGGGCCGCGCACATCGCGCCAACATAGATCCGCTCGTCACTGATGGCCGGCTGATAGCAGGTTCCTGTGATCAAATAGTGCACCGCCATCAGGCGCTTGGCGTGCGCCGCCTCCTCGGCGGAGATATCCCGCAGAGTCTGCCGCGCCCAGGCAGGAGCCTGTCGGGCAAACGCCAGGTAATACCGCCGGTCGGACATCTCTTCTTCAATGAAGCTGTGCAGGATGTCCAGCATCTCTTCCGCCTCGGGGCCCATGCAGCAGGGGCCGGTGTCCATCATGCCCATCTCCGCAGGCGCGGCGTTCTGCGTCATCATCTGCCCGTTCTGGGGCATCATCTGCCCGTTCTGGGGCATCATCTGTCCGTTTTGCGTCACCATCTGGCCGTTTTGCAGCGCAGTCTGGCCGTTTTGCAGAGCCGTCTGTGCATTCTGCTGCATGGTCAGATTATTCGGAAGGCTCTGACCGTTCTGTAAAGCCTGCTGAACCGTCTGGCCCAGATCCGCCATCGCGGGGACTGCTCTCTGGTTGGCCGGGACACCGCCGGGATAAGGATTCAGGTTGGGGGATACCCGCTGCCAGATCTGATCGTATTGCCGATAATCGTATGTATTGGGCACAGTTTGCTGTTCCATGAAATTGCCTCCTTACTGTTCGCCATTTCCTGCCTCAGTGTATGTCGGGAGACGCAGATTTGTGTTTGCGGCTCTTCGGATGCAGGATTTTCCGGCAATTTGGGCAAGAATATGGACGCAGGACGCGGCATCCATTGCATTTTCAAGAAATACCTGTTAAAATGATTCTGCCGAAATACCGCAAAGTCTGTCGCAGACTGGGTATTTCACGCAAAATTGCGCACTGTGCGCGGCAAGGAGGTACAGCGGAATGCTGGAACTGAAAGGCATCGGCTACACCGTCCGGGAAGCAGACGGCGAGCTGGGCATTCTAAACGATATTTCCCTGACCATTGACGACCACCGCCTGGTGGTGTTCACCGGCCCCAACGGAGGCGGCAAAACAACCCTGGCAAAAATTATCATGGGTCTGGTAAAGCCCACTTCCGGCCGGATTTTATGGAACGGCCAGGACATCACGGATCTGGGGATCACCGAGCGGGCAAAGCTCGGCATCAGCTATGGCTTTCAGCAGCCGCCCCGGTTCAAGGGACTGACGGTGCGGAGCCTGCTGACCATCGCCTCCGGCGACGGGAAGCTGTCGAAGGATCGGTGCTGCCAATATCTGACGAAGGTGGGGCTTTGCGCCAACGACTATCTGGACCGGGAAGTGGATGTGTCCCTCTCCGGCGGCGAGGTCAAGCGTATTGAAATTGCCTCCATTCTTGCCCGGGGCAGCGAATTGATGATCTTTGACGAGCCCGAGGCGGGCATCGATCTTTGGAGTTTTGCCCGGCTGACGGAGACCTTCGAGCAAATTCATGCCGAGGGCCGTGCTACGATGATTATCATCTCCCATCAGGAGCGCATCATCTCTCTTGCGGACGAGGTGGTGGTGGTCGGAGACGGAGAAATCCGTCACCGCGGCTCCGCCCAGGAGATTCTGCCCAAAATCCTGGCGGATACCACAAGCATCTGCCCGGTTCTGACGAAGGGAGGCGTTTCCAAATGATGGATACGGAAGTGGATCGCGAACTGCTGGAAAAGATCGCGGACCTGATCGGCAAGCCCGTGGGCGCGTTCAACATCCGCAAGGACACCGGCTGCGATGGCCGCCAAAGCACCGATCACATCAAGATCACTGGTAAGGACGACAAGCCCGGCATCGACATTCGTGTACTCCCCGGCACCAAGGGAGAGACCTGCCACATCCCCGTCATCATCACAAAGCCCGGCATCTCGGAGATGGTGTACAACGACTTCTATATCGGCGAGGACAGCGACGTGGACATCGTGGCCGGCTGCGGCATCCACAACTGCGGCTCAGAAACTTCCCGCCATGACGGCATCCATACGTTCTACGTGGGCAAAAACTCCCGTGTGCACTATTCGGAAAAGCACTATGGCGAGGGCGACGGCACCGGCGGACGCATCATGAACCCCCAGACCATCGTCTATCTGGAGGAGGGAGCCTCCATCCAGATGGACACCACCCAGATCCGGGGCATCGACTCTACAAAGCGCTACACCAAGATCGTCTGCGGGCCGGGAGCCGAAGCGGTCATCACCGAGCGCCTGCTGACCCACGGGGATCAGGTGGCCGAGAGCGACATGGAGATCGTGCTGGACGGTAACGACTCCAAGGGCCGGGTGATCTCCCGCTCCGTGGCACAGGGTTCCTCCTCTCAGATTTTCCGCCCGCTGGTGGTGGGCAACGCCCGGTGTTTCGGCCATGTGCAGTGTGACTCCATCATCATGGGCACGGCAACCATCCGCTCCGTGCCGGAGATCGCCGCCAACTCCACCGAGGCGCAGCTGATTCATGAGGCTGCCATCGGCAAGATCGCCGGCGACCAGCTGCTCAAACTGCAGACGCTGGGTCTGACCGAAGAGGAGGCCGAGGATCGCATCCTCAAGGGTTTCCTCGCCTAATTACAGGTACACAAAAAAGGCAGACGCCGGAACCTTCCCGGTGTCTGCCTTTTTATCTTAAATCGATGGGTAACAGTTAAAACTCCAGCATCATATCATACCATACGGCACCGCCGTGGACGGAGCGGGACACTCCCAAATTTTGGTATCCGAACTTTTCGTAGTAGTGCAGCATCGGCTCCTTGCAGGTCAGAATACAGCCCCGGCGCCCCGCGTCCCTGGCATCCTCCGTCATGGCCTCCAGCAGCCGCGCGGCACAGCCCTGGCGCCGATACTCCGGCAGGGTGTTGAGCCCGAAAATGGTCTGCCAGGCTCCCTGCTCGTTGTGCATGGAAACATCGGAAAACATCTCATCCTGGATAGTGGGTTCATCGGTAGCCATGCCGTCGAGGAACGCCACCAGCTTTCCGTTATCTTCCAGCAGCCAAAAATGATAGGGATAAACCCGAAGACGCTCTGCGAGCTGCTGTTCGGTGGCAGCTTCTGCGGGCGGAAAACAAGCCTGCTCCACTACGGTCAGAGCGGCCAGGTCGGCTGGCGTTGCGGTACGAAGAATCATAGTTGAAACACTCCTTATCGTATATCTGAACTCCGGCTGTTATCCGGCGTCATATTTGAAAAGAACAGCGCGGGGAACATCTCATCTTTATGGTACGCATTTTTTGCCTCTGTGTCAAGTGACGGAAACCAATTCCAACTGTTCGAAGGCATCGTTTTGTTGACTCTTGACACCCAAAGAAAACCCTGCTAATATAATAGGCAAAAGGATATCTGCACGATGAATGGAAAGAGTAGCAACCCATCCAAAGGACAGAGAGGGCGCGTCACCGGCTGCAAGCGTGCCCACGGCGGAGGTTGCGAAGTGCATCCGGGAGTGCGGGGCGTAATGGCCCCCGGCAAAGCCGCCGTTATCGGGCTGTCCGGCTGTATGGCCGGTATGAGTATTGACAAGAGTGGAACCGCGTGTGTAACGCCTCTTGTACCCATTGAGGGTACGAGCGGCGTTTTTTATTTTTATTGTGAGGTGTCTATGAATTTCTTCTGTGCACTTTCGTGTCGATGTTACGGCAGCCGTTGAACCCAGCATTGCAGCCAACCGTTTCAGACACAGAAAGGAGTTTATTTGCATATGAAAGCCTTCAAAGAATTATATGACCTGCTCACCGCTTACCAGCGCCGGGACCCTGCCGCCCGGAGCAAACTTGAAGTCTTCCTTCTCTATCCCGGCGTTCACGCCGTCATTTACCACCGTATCGCGCATTTCTTCTTCCGCCACCGCTGCTTTTTTCTGGCCCGTTGGATCTCTCAGCATGCCCGGCATAAAACGGGCATTGAAATCCACCCCGGTGCCACCATCGGCCATCGCCTGGTAATCGACCACGGGATGGGGATCGTCATCGGCGAGACGGCGGAAGTTGGGGACGACGTGCTGCTCTATCAATGTGTGACGTTGGGCGGCACGGGAAAAGATAAAGGCAAGCGTCATCCCACCATCGGCAACAATGTGATGATTGGCTCCGGCGCCAAAGTCCTGGGGCCGTTCACCGTAGGTGATAACTCCCGCATCGCGGCCAATGCGGTGGTGCTCACCGAAATCCCGCCCGACTGCACCGCGGTCGGTATCCCAGCCCAGGTGGTGCGGGTGGCCGGCCGAATTCCGCATTTTGCCGACGATGTCGATCAGATCCATGTGGACGATCCCGTGATGGAGGAGCTGAACCTGCTCACCGCCCGCATGGAAGAACTGGAACAAAAACTGAAAACAATTAAAGAGAGGTCAGCGTAATATGCAGCTTTACAATTCCGCCACACACACGAAAGAAGAGTTTGTCCCCAACCACCCCGACATCGTGAAGATGTACACCTGCGGCCCCACGGTTTATCACTTTGCCCACATTGGCAACCTGCGCTCCTATATCATGGAGGATGTGCTGGAAAAGTACCTGCGCTATGCGGGCTACAACGTCAAGCGGGTCATGAATATCACCGACGTGGGCCATCTGACCTCGGACGCCGACAGCGGCGAGGATAAGATGCTCAAGGGCGCCCGGCGCGAGCACAAGACCGTCATGGAAATCGCGCAGCATTACACCGACGCGTTTTTCGACGACTGCAGAAAGCTCAATATAAAGCGCCCCGACGTGGTGGAGCCCGCCACCAGCTGCATCGGCGAGTATATCACCATTATCACCCGCCTGCTGGAAAAGGGCTATGCCTATCAGGCCGGAGGCAATGTGTATTTTGACACGTCCAAGCTGGAAAAATACTATATCTTCAACGATCACAACGAAGAGGATCTGGCGGTTGGCGTCCGGGAGGGCGTGGAGGAGGATCTCAACAAGCGCAACAAGAACGATTTCGTCCTCTGGTTCACAAAGTCCAAGTTCGAGGACCAGGCGCTCAAGTGGGACTCTCCCTGGGGTGTGGGTTATCCCGGCTGGCACATCGAGTGCTCCGGCATCTCCATGAAACATCTGGGCGAGGATCTGGACATTCACTGCGGCGGAATTGACAACGCGTTCCCCCACCACACCAATGAAATCGCTCAGAGTGAATCTTTTCTGGGCCACAAGTGGTGCAATTACTGGTTCCATGTGCTGCATCTGAACACCGCCGGCGGCAAAATGAGCAAGTCCAAAGGCGAGTTTTTGACAGTTTCCCTGCTGGAGGAAAAGGGGTATGACCCGCTGGTCTACCGGTTCTTCTGCCTCCAGTCCCATTACCGCAAAGCACTGGTATTCAGCTATGAGAATCTGGACAACGCCCGCGCTGCCTATGACAAGCTGATTGCCCGCGTGGCGGCGCTTAAGCCGGCCGACACTGCCCCGGACGCGGATGCGCAGGCCGCGCT
>QKDF01000313.1 GCA_003245395.1 Clostridia bacterium | reverse complement strand
TTTCGACAATAACATAGACTGTAATATATTGTCAATTGTTTCTTTGCGTTTTTTTTGAAAATTGCAAAAATTTTCGAAAAATTTAAAGTTTGTTAATTTTTTTCCCACAACAAAAAATTTTTGATGAAAAAAGTGATCCAAATAGTAAAAAATGAGGGAGGGACAGGTTGTGGCAATGGCAGTAATCTGGACAGGGATGGTGACCATTTCACTTTTTTTCGGAATTGCCACAGGAAGGCTGGACGCAGTCTCTGCCGCCGCCCTTGAGGGAGCGGGCAGCGCGATCCAGCTGTGTCTGAATATGGCGGGGGTACTGTGCCTGTGGAGCGGTGTGATGACTGTGATGGATCGGTGCGGCCTCTCTGAACACCTGGCCGGAGCGTTCCGTCCCCTTCTGCGGCTGCTGCTGCCCGACGCTTCACGGGACACGGAGACGCTGGCTGCCGTGTCGGCCAATGTGTCGGCAAATCTGCTGGGACTAGGCAATGCAGCCACGCCGCTGGGTATCCGGGCGGCCCGCCGGATGGCACGGGGCCAAAACGGAATCGCCAGTGACGAATTGTGCATGCTGGTGGTGCTCAATACCGCGTCCATTCAGCTGCTGCCCACCACAGTGGCCTCGGTCCGGGCCGCAGCGGGCAGCGCCGCACCCTTTGACATTCTGCCGGCGGTGTGGTTGGCTTCCGTCATGTCGGTGACGGCGGGACTACTGGCGGCAAAGCTCTTTTCCCGGCTGGGGAGGTGGCGCAGGTGAACTTCACGTCATTGGTGGTGCCGCTGCTGCTCTCCGGCACGGCAGTCTATGCACTGTGGAAAAAGGTGGATGTGTACGGCGCGCTGACCGACGGTGCTGCTGAGGGGCTGCGTGTCCTGCTGCGCATTGTGCCCGCGCTGGTGGGGCTGCTGACAGCTGTGTCCATGTTCCGGGCCTCGGGAGCGATGGATTGGCTGGCGGGCCTGTGTGCGCCGGTACTCTCCCGACTGGGGATTCCGGCAGAGCTGACGCCCCTGATGATCATCCGCCCCGTCTCCGGCGGTGGGGCGCTGGCCGTGGGGAGTGAACTGATGAAAACCTACGGCCCCGACAGCTACACCGGACGGGTGGCGGCGGTGATGCTGGGCAGCACGGAAACGACGTTTTACACCATTGCCGTCTATTTCGGTGCTGCGGGGATTACCCGTACCCGGCATACGGTTCCGGCCGCTCTGGCGGCCGATCTGATGGGCTTTGCGGCCTCGGCACTGGCTGTGCGGCTGTGGTTTGGGACTTCATAAAAGGAAGCGCTCTCCCAGAGGGAGAGCGCTCCTGGTATTCAGGAGTGAAGATGCATGGACGTTCAGCCCTCTGCGGGCAGATCGGGTGTTTCGGTGATTTCTACGGATACGCTGAGATCGCCTGATTCCACCCGCAGCCGATCCAGATGGCGGTTGCGGAAATAGAGGGTGCAGTCGATCCCCACCATAAAGAAGTTGAGCAGGTACAGATACAGAACAAAATCATAGTGATAGAGGATCTTGTTGATCATGCCGCAGATATACCCCACCTCAATGACCAGCAGAAAGGGGAGACTCTTTCCCTTGGCGGTGCGGGCGGTCCAGGACTTGTAGATGTTCAGGGGCCAGGCTGCGCCGAAGCATAGCAGCATCATCGCTTCAAAAATACTCATGATCATTACCTTTCTCTTTGGCAGAAGGGTGAATCGCAGTTTCCGAACTCACATTTTTTCCGGGGCATCTACGCCGATGAGCTTCAGACCGCCCCGCAGCACCGCGCGGGTGCAGTCCGCCAGCTTCAGGCGCGCACCGGCCAGTGCCGCGTCTTCACCCTTGATGCGGCAAACGGTATAAAACCGATGGAAGCAGCCAGCCAGCTCCTGGAGATACCGATTGATGTGGGAGGGGTCATAGTCCCGTGCGGCCAGACGCACTTCCTCGCAGAACTGGGCCAGCTGCTTGATCAGGGCCAGCTCCGTCTCGCCGCCCACCAGCGCCATGTCGATTCCGGCGGCGGAGGAGGCGGTGACGCCCTCGGCTTCCAGCGTACGCAGCAGGGAGCAGATGCGGGCGTGGGCGTATTCCACATAGTAGACGGGGTTTTCGCTGTCCTCCCGGACGGCCAGCCCCAGATCAAACTCCATCTGGGTGTCGGGCTTGGCGTTGAAGAACCACCGGGCAGCGTCCACAGGAACCTCGTCCAGCAGGTCGGACAGGGAGATCGCCTTACCGGTGCGTTTGCTCATGCGGACAGCTTCGCCGTCCCGCAGCAGTTTCACCAGCTGCATCAGTACGATGTCCAGGCGCTCAGACCCGTTCAGCCCCAAGGCGTCCAGCGCACCCTTGAGCCGCGCCACATGGCCGTGGTGGTCGGCGCCCCAGACGTTGATGACCCGGTCAAAGCCCCGGACGGCGAACTTGTTGCGGTGGTATGCGATGTCGGCGGCAAAGTAGGTGTAAAACCCGTTGGCTCGGCGCAGCACGTCGTCCTTAAGGTCCAGCTTTTCAATGTCCGCTTCCTTCTTGCCAGCCTTGCGCAGATTGTCTGCCAGAATCTCTGCGGTTTTGAGCCACAGGGCCCCGTCCTTTTCATAAGTGAAGCCCGCCTCGGTCAGCTTGTCCACCGTCTCGGCGACGTAGCCGCTCTCATGAAGGGTGGATTCGTAGAACCAAGTGTTGTACTCGATCTTGTAGCGCTGCAGGTCCCGCTTCATCTTGGGCAGGTTGACGCTCAGGCCGAACTGAGCCAGCGTGTCCCGGCGTGTATCGGCATCCGCGTCCGCCAGGGTGTCGCCGTGAGCTTCCCGATAGGCCGCGGCCAGATCGCGGATGTCCTCGCCCTGATAGCCGTCCTCAGGAAAGGAAACCGCGTCCTCACCCCGGATCAGTTGAAGGTAGCGGGCCTCGATGGACTGGGCGAACTTATCGATCTGGTGGCCGGCGTCGTTGACATAGAACTCCCGGCTGACCTCCGCGCCGCAGGCGGAGAGAACCGCAGCCAGAGTGTCGCCCAGCACGCCGCCGCGGGCGTTGCCCATGTGCATGGGGCCGGTGGGGTTGGCGGAGACGAACTCCACCATAATTTTCTGGCCCTTGAGCTCGTCGGAGGTTCCGTAGTCCGCTCCTTCGCTCTCCACGGCGGCCAGAACGTCCCGGAACCATCCGCTGCCCAGGCGGAAATTCAAAAAGCCCGGGCCGGCGATCTCGGCGGATTCAAAATAGCTGCCGGATAAGTCCATGTGCTCCAGCAGCAGCTGGGCAATGTTCCGGGGCGGCAGCTTCAGTGCCTTGGACGCAGCCAGGGCGAAGGTGGTGGTGAAGTCCCCATTCTTCGTGTCCTTGGGGATTTCCACCGGGGCCTCCCGCACGTCCGCCTGGGGCAGACTGCCGTCGGCGACGGCGGCGCGGTAAGCGCTCATGGCCAGGCCGGCGGCCTGGTCCTTTGCTTTTTGGATCATATGGATCATGGCGTTGCACTCCTCATTTGTAGTTGTCTTTACTGTTTGCGCCGGACGCGGATCTGAAAAAGGTTCTTTCCCGTTACCGTATGTTCTACGGCGATGGAGTACCGGATTTCCAGTGTCCCGCCCCGCTCGGTCAGGTTGTTTTTCAGGCGGCTGGTCTGGATGTCCACCGACAGCTCGCCGAAGGGGGTTTCGTACAGGGAGGTATGCTGGCGGCCCTCCTCGAATACCATTTGAGAGTTCACCTTTCCCGAACGGGTCAGGATTACCATGGGGCCGCGTACCTCGAAGGTGGTGGTGGTTCCCTCCAGACCCGTGAGCTGCGTTTCCTCATAGGACAGCAGCAGTCCCTCGTCGGTGACGGTCAGCGTCCCCTCGGTCATCAGCTCCGTGGCGTCCGGGTCCACGCCCTCAAAGTACTGCTCCCCCCGGACAGAGAGCAGCACAGCCAGCGGCTCAGTATCGGTCGATGTCGATTTGATTGGCTTCATGATGCAGATCCTCCTGCAAAAACCAGGAGGCGATCTCCTCGAAGTTCTCCACCCGGTCACTCACATAATAGGCGGCGTCGCCCTGCCGGCTCTCGTCGGCGCGCAGTTCGCTGGCCTTGAGCAGCCGCTTGAGCTCAAAGGCGGATTCCTCTCCCGCCGATACCAGCGTGACCTCCGGCCCCATCACGGCGCCGATGATCTCCGCCAGCAGCGGATAATGGGTACAGCCGAGAATCAGAGTGTCGATCCCGGTATCCCGCATGGGCTCCAAGTATTCCCGGGCGACGGTTTCGATCACCGAGTCGCCGGGACGGAACCGCCCGTTTTCCACCAGTGGGACGAACAGGGGGCAGGGCTTGGAGAACACCTGAATCTCCGGGTCCAGGGTGCGCAGAGTCTGGTCGTAATTGCCGGAGCGGACAGAGGCCAGGGTTGCGATCATTCCCACCCGCTTGTTCTTGGTGACGGCCACGGCACGGCGGCAGGTGGGCTCCACCACGCCCACGATGGGCAGGTCGTTTTCCGCCTGCAGCACGGGCAGCGAAGTGGTGGACACGGTGCCGCAGGCAATCAGGATGGCTTTCAGGTCGAACGAACGCAGAAAGCGCACGTCCTGCCGGGCGTATTTCAAAATGGTTTCCCGGGAGCGCCCGCCGTAGGGCACCCGGGACGTATCTCCGAAGTAAATCAGGTCTTCTTCCGGCAAAATCCGGCGCAGGGACCGGACGGCGGTCAGGCCGCCCAGGCCGGAGTCAAAGACACCGATGGGACGATGATCCATAAAAACAGACATTCCTTTCACGCCGGAGGGCAAAAAAGACCTCTGGCGGGCGATTTTACTACAAGATATATATTATACTATGCATGGCAGGGGGTGGCAAGACAGATTTTAGGCTTTTTGTTCATTTTTTTAGGTGGAATTTCTGGAGCGTGTTTGCTATAATTCTACTATCAAACCAGTCTTGGGAGGTGTGTGTCCTTGAAGATTGAACTAACGGAGCAGCAGTTCCGGTATCTGCTGGATCTTGTGTACATTGGAAACTGGGTCATCAATTCCACGCGGGAGAATGACCGGATCCGCGAATATGACCAGGTTGAGAGCCTTGTTTTTTCCCGCTGTGCGGAGCATAAGATGAAGTCCCTGATCGAACATCTGGACGGAGCGGTCATCCCTTCTCACGCGTTCGCCGAGGGCGGCATCCATGAAGTGATCGAAAATTACGAGGATGTTGTGTTTTATGAGATTCTGGCCGAAGAGCTGGCGCTGCGGGACATGGACGGAGAGCCCATGACCCGTGAGAATTACGCCGAGCTGATGGAACGGATCGATACGTATATGGGAGAGTTCGAGGAGCACGGAACCGATCACGTCTCCGTGGATCTGGAGGAGTGAAGCGGCTCCGCGCAGGACGTACATAAAATAAAAGGAGGAGAACATGACGGAAAAGGCAAAGGTTTATTTTACAGATTTCCGGGTCACCAACTTCAAGGAGAATCTGCCCAAAAAGCTTCAGCGCCTGCTGAAAACTGCCGGGATGGGGGAATTGGACTTCGACGGGAAGTTCACCGCCATCAAGCTGCACTTCGGCGAGCCGGGGAATCTGGCGTATCTGCGGCCCAACTGGGCCAAGGCGGTGGCCGATTTCGTAAAAGAGCAGGGCGGAAAGCCGTTTTTGACGGACTGCAACACGCTGTATGTCGGCGGTCGGAAAAATGCGCTGGATCACATGGATTCGGCCTATGAGAACGGATTCAACCCCTTTGCCACCGGCTGCCACGTTGTCATTGCCGACGGCATCAAGGGCAGCGACGAGGCTCTGGTCCCCGTGGAGGGGGGCGAGTATGTCAAGGAGGCCAAGATCGGCCGCGCCATCATGGACGCGGATATCTTCATCTCCCTGACCCACTTCAAGGGCCATGAGGCCACCGGCTTCGGCGGGTGCATCAAAAATATCGGCATGGGCTGCGGTTCCCGAGCGGGCAAGATGGAGCAGCACAGTGCCGGCAAGCCCATGGTGTCCGCCAAGCGCTGCGTGGGCTGCCATACCTGCGAAAAGTGGTGCGCCCACGATGCTATCCATGTGGGCGAGGATCGCAAAGCCCTGGTGGATCGGGACAAATGCGTGGGCTGCGGCCGCTGCCTGACCCACTGTCCCGTGGACGCGGTATACGCGCCCAATGACTCCAGCAATGACCTGCTCAACCTGAAAATGGCGGAGTATACCAAGGCTGTGGTGGACGGCCGTCCCTCCTTCCACATTTCGTTGGTGGTGGACGTATCGCCTCTGTGCGACTGCTACGGCGTGAACGACGCGCCCATCGTGCAGGATGTGGGCATGTTTGCCTCTGCCGACCCGGTGGCGCTGGATCAGGCCTGCGCCGACGCGGTGAATGCCCAGCCGGGCCTGCCGGGCAGTGCGCTGACCGACGGCGATTCCCATGCGTGCGAGCATGAGCACGACCATTTTCATTACTTGCACCCAGACACCGACTGGGGTGTCTGTCTGGATCACTGCGTCAAGCTGGGCCTGGGCACCCGGGAATATGAGCTGATTAAAATCTGACCCGATCAGAGAAACAAAGAGAGACGGCGTATGCCGTCTCTCTTTTTATCATCCGCATCGGCTTTCCTGAAAGGGTTACTGCAGTTCGTCCAGCGTCAGGGAGAAGCTGGGCAGGAAGGTGTCCAGAAAATAGTCCACCTCGGGCAGAGCGAAGGCGTTCAGTGCCAAGAGCGTCTGGTCAGCGGCGCGGCGGAACTCGTTGTTGCCGGCCTTGACCTCCTCCACGCACTTGATGTAGGCCGACAGCTTATCCGCCGCTTTCACCAGCGTGCGGATTTCCCCGTCCGTCTCGTGGAGGATGGGCGCATACGCCGACTTCAGCTCCGGCGGCAGCATAGCCAGTAATTTGTCGGTCGCCACCGTCTCCACGTTTTTATAGGCGGACTGGATGGCCGGGTTGTCGTATTTGATGGGGGTGGGCAGGTCGCCGGTGAGAATCTCCGACGCATCGTGGTACAGCCCCGCCGCCGCCACCGCGCCCGCGTCCACATGCCCGCCGAATTTTTCGTTGCGGATCACCGCCAGAGCGTGGGCCAGCACGGCCACCTGATGGCTGTGCTCCTGAACATTTTCCGGCGCGGTGTTGCGCATCAGCGCCCAGCGGGCGATGAAGCGCATCCGGGAGATGTAGGCAAAAAAGTGGCTGCTCATGTGGTTTCCTCCAATTCTCCCAGCAGGGCGTCGCTCTCCACGCCGGTGATCCGGGTTTGCATGATCCGGTTGTGCAGATCGTGTTCGGACTTCACCCGTACCTCGGTGTAGTTTGGGGCATGGCCGATGAATGCTCCGCCCTTGGGCTGTTCGTAGAGAACGGGATAGCACGCCCCCACGCAGCCGCGCAGATACAAAAGACGCAGCTCCTCGGCGACGGCCGCGGCCCGGCGGGCGCGTTCTTCTTTCGCAGCCCGGGGAATCTGCTCCATCTCTGCCGCCGGAGTGCCCGGACGGATGGAGTAGGGGAAGATGTGCATCCGGGCGAAGCCGCACCGGCGGATGAAATCCAGAGTCTGCGCGAACTCCTCCTCCGTCTCGCCGGGGAAGCCCACAATCAGGTCGGTGGTGACGGCCGGGCGGTCAAAAAAGCGATTCAGCAGTTCCACGGACTGCAAATATCGGGCGGTATCATACTTTCGGTTCATCCGCTTGAGTGTGGCGTCGCACCCGCTCTGCATAGAGAGGTGGAACTGGGGACACAGGTTTTTCAAGGCTGCGGCCCGGCGGCAGAAGTCCTCCGTCACCGTCCGGGGCTCCAGAGACCCCAGCCGCAGCCGCAGCTCCGGCGCGGCGGCGCTCAGGGCCTCCATCAGGTCGATGAGGGATTGCCCGTTTTTCAGGTCGCGGCCCCAAGAGGAAATCTCAATGCCGGTGAGGACGATCTCCCGATACCCGGCCGCTGAAAGCTCTTTTGTCTGCTGCACGGCGTTCTCCGGCGGCAGTGACCGCACCGGCCCCCGGGCGTAGGGAATGATGCAGTAAGAGCAGAAGTTGACGCAGCCGTCCTCCACCTTCAGCATGGCGCGGGTACGGCCCTCCAGACCTCCGGCAGGCAGAGACTCGAACGTCCGCCGGTCGAAGGAGCGGTCCAGATTTTCAACGGGGCGGCGGTCGGTCACCTCGGATTCCAGCAGGTCGAGAAAACCCATTCGGTCGCCGGTGCCGGCGATCAGATCCACGGGCAGCTTGCGTACGTCCTCCGGGTGGGTCTGGGAATAGCAGCCGCACACGGCCACCACCGCCTCCGGATGTTCCCGCCGGGCGCGGGAGAGCATCTGCCGGGATTTCTGGTCGCTGACGGCTGTGACGGAACAGGTGTTGACCACATAGGCGTCCGCACCTTCCGAAAAAGGCACAACCTCGTGTCCCCGGCGGCGCAGCTCCTGCTCCATGGCCTGGGTCTCGTATTGATTCACTTTGCACCCCAGGGTGTAAATGGCAACTTTCATGGGCGCTCCTTGCTATTTTGCATTTTGTTTTATATAATGGATTCCGCTGCGGGCAATTCCGGCCTGCGGCACCCTCATTATATCGAGATTTTGCCCGTTGGGCAAGTCCCAATCAAAGGAGAGACAGACCAATGATTTATCTGGACCACGCCGCCACCACGCCGGTGCCGAAGGCGGTGGCGGATGCCATGTATCAAGTGCTGACGGAGCAGTTTGGCAACCCCAGCTCCCAGTACACATACGGCCAGCAGGCCAAAAAGCTGACAGACGGATGGCGCAAGACCGTGGCGGACGCCCTGGGCTGTGAAGCGCGCCAGCTGTTTTTTACCTCCTGCGGTACCGAGTCGGACAACTGGGCCGTTCGGGCCGCCCTGTGGCAGAACCGCCATCTGGGCCGTCATATCGTCACCACCGCCGTGGAACACAGCGCTGTTTTGCAGGCGTGCGCCTGGGCAGAGAAGGACGGCTGCGAGGTCACGTACCTCACCCCCGACCACTCCGGCAACCTCACGGCGGAGCAGGTGCTTGCCGCCGTCCGGCCCGACACGGCCCTGGTGAGTGTCATGATGGTGAATAACGAGACGGGCTGCGTGTTTCCCGTGGCGGAGATCGCCGCCGGACTGAAGAAGAAAAATGAAAAGACGCTGCTGCACACCGACGCGGTACAGGGCTTTTTGAAGGTTCCGTTTGCGGCTCGGACGCTGGGTGCCGACTTTATCGCCCTCTCCGCCCACAAGATCGGCGGACCCAAGGGCATCGGCGCGCTGTATGTCGGCGACCGGGTGCGCAATCCCCGACCCCTCCTGCCCGGCGGCGGACAGGAAAACGGGCTGCGCTCCGGCACGGAGGCCACGGCCCAGATCGCGGGCTTTGCCAAGGCGGTGGAGCTGCGCGCGGACGGCCTGGAGGAAAAACTCCGGCACATGGCCGACATCAAGGCGTATGCCAAGATGCGGCTGGCCGAAATCCCTGACCTGGTGTTTGTGGGGGAGGGAACCGCGCCCCACATTCTGTCTCTGTCCATGCCCGGCTACCCCAGTCAGAATGTGGTCAACGACCTGGCCGCGGCGGGCATCTGCATCTCCGCAGGCTCCGCCTGCCACCGGGGCAAGGCCAGTCAGGTGACCGCGGCGCTGGGCCTGCCCAAGAAGGTGGCCGCCGGCGTAGTGCGCCTGAGCTTCGGTCCCGAGACGACGGAAGCGGACATCGACGCCGCCTGCGCCGCCCTGAAAAATCATCACGACACCCGCTTCCCTCAGCTATAAGATAATTTCGAGGTGCTTATGCTTTCTCTGTTCCGCCAAAAACCCGGCTTTTACAGCCGCCTGACCGCCCTGGCGCTGCCCATGGTGCTCCAGAATTTGATCACCACCTCCCTGGGGTTTGTGGACACGTTTATGGTGGGGACGCTGGGCAACGCGGAGATGGCCGCCGTCACGGCAGCCAACTCTCCCATCTTCATCCTGCAGGTGATCTCCTTCGGCCTGATGAGCGGCCTGACTGTTTTGGTCAGCCAGTTTTGGGGCCGTCAGGACAAGACGGCCATCAACCGCGCCATGGGCGTGTGCATGTATCTGAGCCTGGCCATCTCCCTGACGGCAGGCGGCCTTTTGCTGCTTTTTCCCCGGCAGGTGCTGGGGCTGATGACGGACAATCCCGTGCTGGTGGAGCTGGGCGCGCCCTATCTGCGCATCGTGGGGCCGTCCTACATCTTCGACGGACTGGCCAGCGTCTATGTGGGGCTGCAGCGCAGTGTGGAGAATCCCGGCTTCGGCATGAAGGTATTTGGCGCGGCCATGGTGCTCAACACCTGTCTGAACTATGTGTTCATCTTCGGCCACTTCGGTGTGCCTGCCCTGGGCATCACCGGCGCGGCAGCAGCCACCCTTACTTCCCGGGTGGTGGAGTTTTCCATCGTACTGCTTTATGCAATGCGCAGCCGGCTGATTCCGCTGGAGCTCGCCGCGTTGTTCCGGCCCGGCGCGGAGATGCTGCGCCGCTTTGTCCGCTACTCGATCCCCGTGCTGGTCAACGAGACACTCTGGGGGTTGGGCACCTCGCTGATGACGGTGATCATGGGCCACATGGCCATCTCCACCGAGATGCTGGCGGCCTACGCCATCATGGGCAATATCGACAAGCTGTCCACCGTGCTGTGCTTCGGCCTGGCCGGGGCCACGGCGGTCATCGTGGGCAAGGCCATCGGGGAAGGTCAGTCCTCCGACGAGGTGTACGACCTTGCAAAGGTGCTGCTGTCGGCGGCGGTGCTGGTGGGTCTGTGCGTTTCTCTGCTGCTGGCCGTTTTGCTGCCCACGTTCTTTGTGTCCACGCTTTACCCGCTGTTCCGTCTGTCCCCGCTGGCGACGGAGATCGCGTTCACCATGGCGGTGATCTACTGCTGTACCACCCCCATGCGCGCCTTTGACATCTCCAACATCACCGGCGTGCTCCGGGCGGGCGGCGATGCCAAGGTCGCCTCTGTGATCGACCTGTCCACCCTCTGGCTGGTTGCCATCCCACTCACGGCCCTGTGCGGACTGGTGCTGGACGCGCCGGTGACGCTGGTCTGTCTGGCCATCCAAGGGGAGAACTTTGTGAAAATGCCCATGGGCCTGATCCGGTTCCACAGCCGCAGGTGGATCAACGATGTGACGAAGGGGGCGGAGGCGTGAGTCTGTTTTGCTGTCCGCTGTGCGGTGAGTCCCTGACCCGGGGAGAGCGAGCCTATGCCTGCCCCAACCGACACAGCTTCGATATTGCGCGGGAGGGCTATACTTATCTTCTGCCGGTCAACCAAAAACACTCCGCCGCCCCGGGGGACGACAGGGGTATGGCCACCGCACGGCGGGATTTTCTCTCAAAAGACTATTACCGTCCTCTGCTGGATGCCCTGTGCGATCTGGCCGTCACTCACACCGGAGATGCCCCCGCTGTGCTGGACGCCGGCTGCGGGGAGGGGTACTACACCGCCGGAGTCTGTCAGGTGCTGGCCACGGCGGGAAAGACGCCCCGCATGGCGGGAATCGACATCTCCAAGTTCATTCTCCGTTCCGCGGCAAAGCGAGCCAGGGAGATGGAATTTGCCGTGGCCTCGTCCTATCACCTGCCGTTGGCAGACGAATGTGTGGATTTGCTGCTGGACTGTTTTTCGCCCTTGGCGCTGGAGGAGTTCCGGCGGGTGCTGCGGCCGGGCGGTGTGTTTTTGTACGTGGTGCCTGCGGCGGATCACCTGTGGCAGATGAAGCAGGTGCTCTACGATGTGCCCTATCCCAACGAGGAGAAGGAAACGCCCTACGAGGGTTTTGCATATGAATCCGTCGTCCCGGTGGAGGACACGATTACGCTGGGGAATCCGGCGGACATTCATGCCCTGTTCCAGATGACGCCTTACTATTGGAAGACGCCCAAGGCGGGAGCGGAGCGCCTGCTGGCGCTGGACACCCTGACCACAAAAATTGCCTTCCGCATCCATGTGTTCCGCAAACTGTAAAAGAATGCGAGAAAAAGCAGCCGGTCACCGGCTGCTTTTTGAATACTGAAAACACCGCGCCGCTCAGGTAAACTGCGGTTTCGGCTCTGCCCGAAGCAGTTCTTCGGCAAAAACATCAAACACCCCGGAGATTAGCGCCTGCCCCGCGGAGTTGGGGTGGGTGCCGTCGCTGCACAGAAGACTGCCCACGTTCCCGTGGCGCAAAAACGCGCTCCGCAGATCCACCAGCGGCACGTTCTCGTCTCGCGCCAGCTGTTCCACGGTTTGGGAATACTGCTCCTGATGGGTATAGATTCGCTTTACGCTGCCGCCCAGCCACGTCAGTACCGCCGATTTGTCCAGTCCCCGACACCACCAGTCAAAAAAGCGCTGCGGCTCCAGCGGCGGCAGGGTGGTCAGAACGGGGAGAATTCCCCGGCTTTTCAGCGCCTTGACCATTGCGCGATACTGCTCCAGAAAAAGCTCCGGGGCCAAATTCGGCTGATGATCGCCTGCCGGATGGGCGGCGATGGCCGCCCAGTCCATGTCGCAGTCGTTGCCGCCGAAATCCATCACCACCGCGTCCCAGGTCTGATTCCGGCCCAACAGCCGCTCCAGCAGCCGGGCACCCCGGGCGGAGGTGGCACCGAAATGGGAGTCGTTCCGGATAGACAGGCTGTGCCGCCGGGCCAGACCCTCCAAGTCCATATCATTTTTCGTGCAGTAGTTCCCGGTGTCCGGGTCCACCTGCACACCCTTGAGAATGGAATCACCAAGCAGTTCAACTGCAGTAATGTCCATGCGGATTCCTCCAATCGTATAATATAGTTTTGATAATCATATTATATAGTGTGGATATTATTTGTCAACAGAATCCGAATGATTCATTGGAAAAATTTATTTTTCTGCTTTTTGACCATGGCACAATGGAGAATCCGGCGGTATAATGAGACAAAATGCCTTTTGGAATGGAGAACCGCCATGGAACGAATGGATATTTATGACGAGGATCGCCGTTTTACCGGCAGGACGCTGGTGCGAGGAGATCGGATTGTACACCCGGACTGCCTGACGGTGGTGCATGTGTGCATTTTCCGCCCGGATGGCAAGCTGCTGATCCAGCGGCGGCAGTGGTGCAAAAAGGCGTGGCCCAATGCCTGGGATCTAAGCGCCGGAGGCGGCGTGCAGGCGGGGGAGACCAGCCGCCGGGCTGCGGAGCGGGAAGTGCGAGAGGAGCTGGGCTGCACGGTAGATCTGTCGGTTCACCGCCCGGTGCTGACGGCCAATTTTGAAAACGGCTTTGACGACTACTATCTGCTGGAACTGGATGTGGATATTTCACAGCTGCGGCTTCAGAAGGAAGAGGTGGCCGAGGTTCGCTGGGCCGAGCCGGAAGAGATACTTACCATGCTGGAGGCGGGGGAGTTCCTGCCCTATGTGCCGGAATTTTTAAAGCTGCTGTTTGCCCTGCGGGAAAACGGACAGAGCTTTCTGACGGAATAAAAAGAACTGTCCGGCGGAGCAATTGCTCCGCCGGACAGTTTGTATTTCGGTGTGAGGGACGGGCGCATGCTGTCACTCGTGCAGCTGCCGCTCCGCTTTCAGCTGCCGCCGTTTCAGCGCGACGCGCACAAAGCCATAGGTAAAAGCAGGCAGAGCCACCAGATAAACGGCTGCCGCCAGATAGACGACCGTCACCAGATAGGTTAATCTGGGGTTTTGTGCCATCGCTCCCATCTCTTCCGCCGCCCTGTTTTGAGGATAAAATACAAACCCCAGATAAAAGAGGTCTATCAGCAGCATTGCCAACGTTCCGCTAAGCGCCGAGAGGACCCGGTTCAGGTGCTTTATGCGGGAGTCGATATCGGAAAACAGGTCGAATCCGCCGCTGGAGAGCGGCTTTCGGAAATAGGCCCAATGCCGCCGGTGTCCTAAATACTCCGCACCCGTCTCCTTCACAAACTGAATATAGTCCTGTGTCAAATTGGTCCAGGTGGCTCCATTCAGAAACTCCAGCCGCACCGCATATGTTTTCGGTTCCATTTCTTCAAAGGTATATCGACGCCACCGGACCCTGGAGAGCACCAGACCTTGGGTGGCCATCCGGTTGAGCCAGGCTTCCTCACGGTCAAAGCTCCAGGGACTGAACCATTTAAAAACGGCTTTTGCCATGGAATCCCTCCTTTCAGACTACCGGATTGCCTCTACTCGTGCAGCTGCCGTTCCGCTTTCAACCGCCGCTTTTGCAGCAAGAGGCGGGTGAATCCGTACCCGCACAGCAGAGCCAGCAGCAGGTTGAGGCCGCCGATGATCCGGGCGGACAGGCTGCCCTGCATGGCGGAAGAGAAAAGCATATTGGTGGCATTGAAGATCAGCAAGGGCAGCACACAGGCGATCAGGCGTTGAATCCGTCCCACCTGATTCAGGCGGGAGTCAATGTCGGAATATAAGTCAAATCCGCCGTCTGCGGTCTGCTTGCGGAAATAGGCCCACCGCAGGCATTTTCCCACATATTCCGCGCCCGTTTCCTCCACAAACCGGATGTAGTCCTGACTTTGCTTGGTGGATGGCATGAAATCCAGCAGCTCCAGCCGAACCGCATATGCCCCCGGCGTTCCTTCTTCAAACGTGAAGCGGCACCAGCCCACGTCGGAGAGCACCAGTCCCTTGGCGGCCATCTCGTTGAGCCAGGCTTCTTCCTTGTCGGGCTCCCAGGCCCAGAACAGCCTGTGTATGGTTCTTTTCATCCTGCATCCCTCCCCAAAATCTTCTCACCGTTGGCTACCAGCTCTCGCAGGCGGGCCAATTCATTTTCCGCCGCCTGCGTCCCGGCCGCGGTGATGACATATTCCTTTTTGCGGCTGCCCATCTCCTCCGGCAGAGCCTGAATCCAGCCCTTTTTCAATAGAGATTCCAGCGCACCGTACAGCGTTCCCGCGGCCAGACGTACTCGCCCTGCGGACAGCTGTTCTACCCTCTGCATGATGCCATAGCCGTGGAGTGGGCTGCGCAGGGACAGAAGAATATAATACACCGCCTCAGTCAGGGCGAAACTCTCATTGGACATGGTATATCGCCTCCCGGTATTTCATGAACCGATATATCGGCTTACGATATAGTAATAGCATACGCCGACCGTAATGTCAACAGGGCGTGCCAAATATTTGTGCGGCGGCGCAAAAGGATGTGCGTTCCGATAGGATGGCAGACGGAGCTGCGGCATGAAAAAACGCCGGGCATACGGAAGTTCCGTATGCCCGGTGCAGGTTTAAAAGGATTATTTCTTGCTGTGGATGGACTTCATGCGCTTCTCGTGGTCCAGAATCCGCTTGCGCATCCGCAGGCTCTTGGGAGTGACCTCCAGCAGCTCGTCGTCGGCCAGGAATTCCAGGCACTGCTCCAAGCTCATCTGCCGGGGCGGAATCAGACGCAGGGCGTCATCCGAGCCGGAGGAGCGGGTGTTGGTCAGCTGCTTCTTCTTGCAGATATTGACGGTCATGTCTTCACTGCGGGGAGACACGCCCACGATCATGCCGCCATAGACGGGGACACCGGCGCCGATGAACAGGACACCGCGCTCCTGGGCGTTGTAGAGGCCGTAAGTGATGGACTCGCCGGTCTCAAAGGAGATCAGGGAGCCGTTGCCCCGGCGCTGGATGTCGCCCTTATAGGGTGCGTAGGAGTCGAACACGGAGGCCATGATGCCCTCGCCCTTTGTATCGGTGAGGAAGTCGTTGCGGTAACCGAACAGGCCGCGGGCGGGAACAAGAAATTCGATCTTCATGCGGTCGCCTACGGGGGTCATCTCCAGCATGTCGGCCTTGCGCTGGCCCAGCTTGTCGATGACAGCACCCACGCTGTCGCCGGGCACGTCCACTACCAGCCGCTCCATGGGTTCGCAGTGCTTACCGTCGATCTCCTTGTACAGCACACGCGGGGGAGAGACCTGGAACTCATAGCCCTCCCGGCGCATGGTCTCGATCAGGATGGACAGAGACATTTCACCGCGGCCTGCCACGCTGAACGATTCACTGGAGTCGGTCTCCGTAACCTTCAGGGACACATCCTTCAGGGTCTCGCGGAACAGACGGTCACGCAGCTGGCGGGAGGTGACGAACTTGCCTTCCCGGCCCGCGTAGGGAGAATCGTTCACGGAGAAAGTCATCTCCATGGTGGGCGCGGAGATCTTCACGAAGGGCAGCGGTTCGATGACGGTGGGGTCGCAGATGGTGTCGCCGATGGTGATGTCGGGGATACCGCTCATGGCGATGATGTTGCCGGCAGTGGATTCGGTGACCGGCTTACGGGCCAGGCCGTCAAACTCGTAAATGGCCGTGGCCTTGGCTTTCCGGCCCACCTGATCGGGGGCGTGGTAGTTGCACACGGCGATTTCCTGGTTCTGCTTAAGCACGCCCCGCTCAATGCGGCCGATGGCGATCCGGCCCACAAAGTCGTTATAGTCGATGGAGGACACCAGCATCTGGAAGGGCTGATCGGTCTCTGCCTCAGGGGCGGGGATATACTGCAGGATGGTTTCAAACAGGGGCAGCAGATCCGTGCCCAGCTCCTCGGGGGAGTAGGAGCAGATGCCCTGTCGGGCGGAGCAGAACAGCATGGGGGAGTCCAGCTGCTCGGGCGTGGCATCCAGATCCATCAGCAGCTCCAGCACCTCGTCCACGACCTCGTGAATGCGCTGGTCGGGGCGGTCGATCTTGTTGACCACCACGATGACGCGATGGCCCAGCTCCAGAGCGCGGGAGAGGACGAAGCGGGTCTGAGGCATGGGGCCTTCGGCGGCGTCCACCAGAAGGATGACGCCGTTGACCATCTTCAGGATGCGCTCCACCTCGCCGCCGAAGTCGGCGTGGCCCGGAGTATCCACGATGTTGATTTTGGTATCTTTATATTGGATGGCGGTATTCTTGGCCAGAATGGTGATGCCGCGTTCACGCTCCAGATCGCCGGAGTCCATGACGCGGTCCACCACCTCCTGGTTTTCCCGGTAGACGCCCCCCTGCTTGAGCATCTCATCCACCAGGGTGGTTTTGCCATGGTCGACGTGAGCGATAATGGCGACATTTCTCAATTTTTCATTCTGCAAAGGAATAAGCCCCTTTCTTCCGTTCCTCCGTTCTGAGGAACATGTGAATCATCATATTGACACAGCCTAATATTATATGACAAACATTTTCCGTTTGCAAGCAAAAAAACATCATTTTTTTGAAAAAAGTGTACTTAGGACCCGTTTCGCCGCCTTTGAAGGGACAGCATCCGATCCGCCCACGGCGTCACCTGAATAAGTAATACCTTTTTCACAAAAACTTTGCCGCAAGGAGCCGCTTTTTGAGCTTTTCCGCACATTGACGGTAAAAGAGCGCCGCCATATAATGAGGGTGCTGTGACGGAAGCGGCGCCAGCGCCGCACGTTCCGTCGCAAGTATTGTGATCCGCTGGGATCACCCGGGAGGCTTTATGCCATGTACCACATTAAAACACTCAACAAGATTTCCCCTGTGGGTCTGAACCGGCTGGACCGGGAGCGTTACCTCGTCTCGGAAAATGAGACGAATGAGGACGCCATTCTGGTTCGGTCCGCCAAGTTGCTGGACTATGAATTTCCCCGGAATCTGACCGCCATCGCGCGGGCGGGCGCCGGCGTGAACAATATTCCCGTGGACCGCTGCTCCGAGACGGGCATCGCCGTGTTCTCCACCCCCGGCGCCAACGCCAACGCGGTCAAGGAGATGGTGATCTGCGCCATGCTGCTCTCCTCTCGAGATGTGGAGGGTTCCTCCGCCTGGCTGCACAGCCAGTGCGATGCCGGCGTGGACGTGACCACCATCGTGGAAAAGGGCAAGTCCGCCTTTGCCGGGCCGGAAATCTATAAAAAGACCATTGGTATCATCGGACTGGGAGCCATCGGTGCGCTGGTGGCCAACATCTGCCTGTCGCTGGGCATGGATGTCTACGGCTATGACCCCTATCTGTCCGTGGACTCGGCGCTGCGCCTGGATCGCCATATCCATGTGGTCAAGGACGTGACGGAGCTCTATCGCCGGGCGGACTATGTCACCGTTCACATCCACTTTACCGACAAGACCCGCAACACCATCGACGCCAAGGCCATCGCCGAGATGAAGCGCGGCGTGCGCGTCATCAACATGGCCCGGGGCGAAATCGTCAACGACGACGCCATTCTGGCGGCGCTGGAGACCGGGAAGGTGGCCTGGTATGTCACCGATTTCCCCAACAACCGTCTGCTGCAAAACCACCGTGTCATCGCCTTCCCGCACCTGGGCGCCTCCACTCCGGAGAGCGAGCAGAACTGCGCGGTCATGGCCGTGGAAGAGCTGCAGGAGTATCTGGAAAACGGCAACATCCGCAACTCCGTCAATCTGCCCGACGTTTCCCAGGAGCGCAGCGGCGTGATGCGCATGTGCGTCATCCACAAGAATATTCCGGCCATGCTGGCCAATATCACCGGTTTGCTGTCTAAGGATTGCGTGAATGTGGAGAACATGAGCAACAAATCCAAGGGCGACTATGCCTATACCATTGTGGACCTGGGAACCAAGCTGGACCGGTCCGTGGCGGAGCAGATCAAAGCCATTCCTGGCGTAATCCGGGTTCGGGTGTTTGACTGAGCCGGGGATAAGTTCCTCTCGATATAAAAGCGGACGCCCATCCGGTGTCCGCTTTTTTTGCCCCGCATAGAACAGGCCCTCTAGAGAGAAAAATGCAGTAATCGTACATTGATGTACAATTTGGGCCGTTAAACCGGATTGGACGTTGCAAATGCGATTGACGTTCAACTATATCGTGCTAGACTAATAAATACAACATGTGTACGGATGCGGTGGGAGCTCGTCCCGCCGCCCCGATTGAGGTAGCCGGAGAAAGGGGATGTGCGGAATGAGAATTGCAGCGACCTATGATGGAGCCGGAGGGATTTTTCAGCACTTCGGGAAAGCGGAGCAATTTAAAATCTTTGATGTGGAGGGCGGTAGAGTTGCCTCCGCCATTACGGTGGATACCGAGGGCGGCGGACACATCGCTCAGGTTGAGTTTTTAAAAAATATGAATGTGAACGCAGTGATTTGCGGCGGCATCGGCGAGGCGGCGCAGCAGGCCTTGAAAGAGGCGGGGATTGAGCTGTATGCCGGCGTGACCGGCCAGGTGGACGCGGCGCTCAAGTCCCTGTTCGCGGGAATGCTGTCCTCCGATCCCAAGGGAGCGTGCGGTGGCAACTGCGGCTTTTGCAGCGGATGTGAGCTCGGCGGCTGACCTGCCGCCGGGCGGACGCTGCTTGACAGCGTGGGGCAAAACGGCTACAATAGGGGCGTTGAGCTGTCTCCGGTGATTCGGATTTTTCGGAACAGCGATACAGCAAAAGAATACGTCCCCGTAGCTCAGCAGGATAGAGCGTCCGCCTCCTAAGCGGAAGGCCGCGCGTTCGAATCGCGCCGGGGATGCCAAAAGGACATAGCTTTCCGCCAAGGGAAAGGTATGTCCTTTTTATATGAAAACACGCTGCCGGTGCAATCTGCATCGGCAGCGTATTTGTCTGCGTGGGAAAAAACACCGTGGAGGCGCGCCGGCCTGAATCCTTTTGCCGTATCTGACCGGAGCCGGGAAATACGAGAGCTGTGTCCATGGCTGTTAAATTTCACGCATCAAATTAAAGGACTGAAACAGATTCAGCGTTCCGTATCCCCATTGGGTGTTTGGGTAGGGAAGCGCCGGGATGCGGTCACAGCCGCGGATGAGATAGGCCCGGATCTGATAGGTGCTCATGGATTCGTCGTTGCCCTGTACCACCCCCCACTGCATCATTAGGGCACAGGCCCCTGCGGTGATGGCGGTGGCTACGCTGGTGCCGCTCATCGTGCCGCGGCCTGTGGGAAAGTAGCCGTCTTCATTCACACCGGGCGCGGTCAGGGTGGGTGCCATGCGTTCGTTCCGGGTGGGCCCCCAGGAGGAGTTGGGATAGAGACTGTTATTGGAGATGTCGTAAGCTCCGCAGCTGATTGCACCCATGGCGGTGGAGGGGACAGTGACAGTGTAGTACGGATTTGGCAGCAGAAATTCCACTCCCGGCGTCACAAAGCCCGTCAGGGGAAGCCATGCGTGAAAGGTGCCGTTGAGAATGAGGTCGCCGTAGACGTTGATGGTCCAGATTCCGGGCGTGGCGTTTGTTACTCGGACAGAGGTGATCTGCCCCCCGCTCCCCTCCAGAGGGAAATAATACGCAACCCGGATGGAAGAACGCTCCAGCACCAGGGAGGAGATTGTCACCGATCCGGTACGGGGCGGAATCTTGGGAATCAGTTCTCCGGTGGGGGACACAATGGATATCGACATCTTATCGGACACTGTGTTCCAGATGGAAATAAAAAAATTGGAGCCGCCTTCCATAACCTTCACATCAACCTTTTGCATCCCTCCTTTTGCAGAGATGACACCCTGGGTATGATGGCGGGCTTGGCTCTCATTTCCGGCGGCAACACACAGGCATACACCTGCCTGATTGGAGATACCGGTCAGATATTCATCAAACAGACTCAGCCCGTCATGGCTGCCCAGGTTGCTGCCGATACCCAGACAAATGACCACCGGGCGGCCCAGCTCCCTTGCTTTTTTAACGATATATTCTACGGCGATCATGACGGCGATGGAGGAAAAGGCATTTTCCTGCTCCGGCGGCACCGCGAACAGGTCCAGAGCGTACTGCCGCGCTTTTTTGAGCTTTACCACGATCAGTTCCGAATCCGGAGCCGCTCCGATGAAGTCGGGTGTTTCCCGCCCTGCGGCCACCGAGGCCAGAAACGTGCCATGACCCACTGTGTCCCGGGATGGGACAATGTCATAGGGGTTTTGTGACTGCAGAGCTTGATTGATCTGCTCGTTGCTGTACTCCGTTCCAATGAAAAAGCCCTCCGGCGGCGTACCGGTGATGGATTGGTCGTATATAGCCTGAATTTTGCTGGAGCCATCCTCGTACCGGAAGATGCTTTGGGTATAATCAATGCCGGTATCCACAAAACCCAGCAGCACCCCGCGTCCCTTCAGATTAAGATAGGGTTGCTGATGCATCTGGAGAATATTGGATTTTTGAAGGCTCTCAATGCCCAGCAGCCCC
>QKDF01000159.1 GCA_003245395.1 Clostridia bacterium | reverse complement strand
TGTCCACAGCTGTACCGCCGTGGCGCACGGCGTTTTCCACCAGGGGCTGAATCATCAGCGGAGGAATACGGCAGGACTCCGTATCTGCGGGAATTTCCGCAGCAAAATGGATGGCGTCTACAAACCGGGCCTGTGCAATCGCAAGGTAGTTATCCAGATTGTGCAGTTCCATCCCAAGAGAGACAAATTCTTCATTGATGCTCAAAGTCTGGCGGTAGTAATCCGCCAGAATCAGAAGCAGACTGCGGGCTTTGTCAGGCTCCGTGCGGCACAAAGCGGAAATTGTGTTAAGGGTGTTGAAGAAAAAGTGCGGGTTGATCTGGGATTGGAAGGCTCGAAATTCTGCCTGATGGCGCAGGGCAATTTCACGATCCAGATTATTTAGTTCCAGGATCGTAGAGAAAAATTGCGCCAGCGTTTCGGCAAAGCGGATATCCGCTTTGGCCAGGTGCAGCTCGGTTTTATCCAGAATCAATGCCATGGAGCCAATCACCTGATCCCCGCTTCTGATTGGCGCGGTGATGAGATCATCCTGGGTCAGGGCGGAAGGAAAACGCGAAGAAGTGGGGCGGTGATGAACGGCCACGCGGTTTTCCTCCATGCAAGCAGCCATGTAGTCCGGCAGAGCGTCGCCGTCCACGCAGCACCCGCTGACGGCAAGCAGCCGATCCCGCCCCGAAAGAAGGACCCGGTATCCGGCGGCACAGTTTTGAATGGTATCTGCAACAGACTGCAAATCCGGGCCGGAGCGAAGCCCGCCGCGCAGATAGGGCAGGCACTGGCTGGCGATGTACAGTGCCTGAGTCTGGCTTTCCGTCAGTTCATTCATCCGCTCCTGCTTCATGCGGGAGAGTACCCCGAAAAACAGAATCATACCCATGGAATTGATGATCATTTTGGGCAGCAGGATATGGGATTCCAGATAGATGACAGAAGAAATGGGGCGAGCGAGGACAAACAGCCATACCACCTGGCAAAGCTCACCCACAACGGTAATGAGCACAAGAAAAACCCGGCTGCCAATAAGATTGCGGCAGTATCGGTGACCAAGCGAGCCAATCACACCGAAGTTGATGGTTCCGATACAGCAGCCCAAAGCAGAAAAATTATCAGGATTGTGCAGATAGCGGTGAATGCCTCCGATCAGGCCCGCGCCGATGCCTGCAACTGGCCCGCCCAGCAGCCCTGCGGCGGTGACGCTGATGACCCGCGTATTGATGATGGCCCCGTATGCCTCCAAGCCGCACAGCGTAGATAAAATGGCCAGCAGACCAAAAACGAACGCCAGCAAAAGCCGGTCGCGCAGCCGGTTGTCATAGGAGCGAAAAACCACTCGGAGCGGTTTGAATTCCGTCAGCAGTGTGGCGGCCAAAAGCAGCATGCTGACATTGAGCAGCAGAGAGAGGGGCAGAGAATCTGTCATACACGCCTCCTGATGAATAAAAAACATTGAAAATTCTAACTATATGCATATTTAAATATAGTACAAGATCAAAGGCGAATCAAGAGTGAAAATCCGGAAAGCCGTACAGCAGAATATAATTTTGTTACAGCATTTTGAAAAGAATGGAAAAACCACAGTTCCCGTTCACACTGCAAAAACGACCGTTCACGCGCCTAAAAGCACGTTATATGCAGGAAACGTTGACGATATTCAGAATTTATTCATAATTGAGGTAAGATTCACGAAGGATATATCCGGTTCGCAGTTGAATGTGAATAAATTGACGAAAAGAAGGGGTAAGAAAGCAATGAAAAAGTTCATGGCATTGATTCTGGCACTGGGCATGACGCTTAGTCTGGCTGCCTGTGGCTCCGGCAGTTCCAACAGCTCCGATCAAAGCAGCGCCTCCCAGTCCGGCAGTTCATCCACCGCAAGCTCCGGCTCCTCAACCTCCGGTGTCTCTCTGCTCAGCGAAGCCGACCGGGCCAAGGAATTCATCACGGTAGCAACCGGCCCGACCTCCGGTATTTACTACCCCATTGGCGGTGCATTTGCCACAGCTCTGAGCGACTGGGGATATAAGACCAGCGCTGAGGCTACCAACGCTTCCGGCGCCAATATTCAGCTGATGCTCGACGGCGACGCGGAAATTGCCATTGCCATGCAGGACGCCGTCATGCAGGCATATACGGCCACCGGCGCTTTCGACGGCAAAACGCCGGCCACAGATCTGCGCTCTCTGATGCGTCTGTGGCCCAACTATGTGCAGCTTGTCACCACTGCCAATACGGGTATCAAATCCGTAGAGGACCTGCGGGGCAAGCGTGTCGGTGTGGGCGCCGCAAACTCCGGCGTGGAGATCAATGCCCGCATGATTCTGAACTCCTATGGCATCACTTATGACGATATCACCCCCGATTATCTGGCCTATGGCGAGGCCATCGACAACATGAAAAACGGCCAGTGCGACGCCGTGTTTGTAACCTCCGGCCTGCCCAACGCCACAGTGATGGAGCTGGGTGTCAGCTATGACATGGTGATTGTTCCCATCGACGGTGCGGGCCGCGACAAGCTGGTGTCCGATTATCCCTATTATGCCAAGACGACCATTCCTGCTGGCACGTACAACAATGATGCAGATATCGACGGCGTGTTTGTGTACAACATCATGCTGGTGCGCAAGGATTTGTCCGACGACATGGTGTACGACATGCTGACCGGTATCTTTAAAAACCTTGATACGATCAAGGCTTCTCACAACGCCGCAAACAAGAACATCTCTCTGGATGTGGGCGTATCCGATCTGCAGCTGCCCCTGCATCCCGGTGCAGCGGCGTTCTGGCAGGAGCAGGGCTATACGCAGTAAGAAGCAGAAATCATAACAAATCACTTTGCCGGAGGGGCAGCGGACAGAGGCGTTCGCTCTCCCTCCGGTGTTCCGACCAAAGAGGCGCGATATGAAAGGTAGGCGTATTTTACTGCTGCTGGCTGTTGCCGTTTTTCTTGGCGCAGCATGGTGGGCATTTGGTGTTCCGAAAACGTATTTTCAGCTTTATGAACGGCGGAACAACACGGTGGTGCTGGAGGTTCCGGCAGAGCCCGGGGATCAGTTCCGACTGGAAATTGAACACTCATTCGAGCATGTTCCCTGGTACGAGTATTACACAGTAACAGATGACCTGGCATTCAATTTGGACACCATTGCGGTGGCCGGGTACGGGGCGGGAATTCCTGCTGAGATGGATGTACCCACCCATATTAAGGATGGACTGGTCTGGATGGAAGGGATCAATAGCCGGTTTGAAGAATTCAAATGGCTTACTTCCTCCAAATATATGAAGGGGCTGACGCTCAACGGGAAGGAAATTTTCGATTTCCGCACACTCCCGAACGCCAGCCTGATTCGCGGGAAAATGATTACAAAAAGGGGGTATTTCTCCATTGGAGGAGAATAAGATCAACGCGTCCGCAGAGAACGCAGCCTTCCAGGCGCCCAAGGGCGAAGAAATCATGGAAAAGTATGACAAGGAGTCCCGGACCCGCAGCTTTGACATGAAATGGCTGGTAAAGGTTGTCTATGTGATCTGCCTGGGCTTTACTATTTACCATCTGGCCTACGCCTCCGGCGTGCGCTTTTTGCAGATGGTCAACATCAAACACCATGCCATCCATGTGGGATTGGTTCTGATGTTAGGCTTTGCCTTGTATCCGGCGTTTAAACATTCCAGCCGCAAAAAGATACCCTGGTATGACTGGATCTGCATTGGCTTCTCGGCCGTGATGCCGGTCTATGTGTTCATGCGGTATGACGCGTTCATTTCAACGGGCTTCCGGGCCTCAGCGATGGATTTATTTATGGGCGCAATTTTGATTCTGCTGGTGCTGGAGTGCTCCCGCCGGATCAGCGGGCCCGCACTCACGATTTTGTCGATTGTGTTTTTGTTCTATGGCGTATTCGGCCGCCATTTCCCTGGTGTGTTTATGCACCGCGGCTACACCTGGGAGCGGATTGTCACCTATCTGACAACTGACATCACCGGTATCTACGGTTCCACCATCAAGGTGTCAGCCACTTATATCGTGCTGTTCATTATCTTTGGCGAAGTTATGAATAAGTGCGGTATGGGCCAGTTTTTCAACGATATTGCAAATGCCCTGGCAGGCCATACAAAGGGCGGCCCGGCCAAGGTGGCCGTGCTGGCTTCAGGGTTCCTGGGGTCCATCAACGGGTCCGCCGTGGCCAATGTCGTTACTACCGGTACCTTCACCATCCCGCTGATGAAAAAGACGGGTTATTCCAAGGAATTTGCGGGTGCAGTAGAGGCTACCGCCTCCGTGGGAGGACAGCTGCTGCCGCCCATCATGGGCGCCGCTGCATTCGTTATGGCGGAGACGCTGGGCGTAAAGTACGCGGAGATCATCCGCGCCGCGGTGATACCGGCATTGATTTACTATCTGGGTATTATTCTTCAGGTACAGATGCGCGCCAGTCGCAACAACCTGTTGGGGATTCCCAAGGATCAGCTGCCGCGGGCCAAGCAGGTGATGAAGGAGCGGGGACACCTGCTGATCCCCATTGCGTTCTTGCTGTATATGCTGATTTTCAGTGGCTATACTGTGATTGTCAGCGCATTTTGGACGATTCTCGTGACAATTGTGGTGGCCCAGCTGCGGCCGATCAGCCGGATGTCGTTCAAGGATATTATGGACGCGTTCGTGGCTGGAGCAAAATCCACTGTTTCCGTGGCCATTGCCTGTGCCTGCGTGGGGATTATCGTGGGCGTGTGCGGCCTGACCGGATTCGCGCTGAATGTGGCCTCCACCATCATCAGCATCGGGCAGAGCAGCATCTTTGTTACCCTGCTATTCACCATGGTGACCTGTATGATTCTTGGCATGGGCCTGCCCAGCATTCCGTCCTATCTAATTACGGCTACCATTGCGGCACCTGCGCTGGTGAAGTTGGGCGTGCCTGCAATTGCGGCCCATATGTTCTGCTTCTATTTTGCTATGTTTGCAAACCTCACGCCGCCCGTGGCTCTGGCCTCGTTTGCTGCGGCCGGACTGTCCGGAGGAGATCCGATGAAAACGGGTGTGGCGTCGGTTAAGCTGGCCCTGGCGGGATTCATCGTTCCGTATATGTTTGTATACAACCAGCAGCTCATGCTGGCAGATGTAACGGTGCTCATGGGGATTCGGGTGGTGATCACAGCCTGCATGGGCGTGTTCCTGATCGCTCTGGCGGCTGAGGGCTTCCTGTTTACAAAGGCCAACCCGGTGATCCGATTGGTTGCCTTTGGAGCGGCGATGCTGCTCATCAATACAGGGGCAGTTACAGATTTGATTGGTCTGGTGATTTTTGCTGGCCTCTTTGTGCTACAGCGTGAAAAAGGCAAGCGGCTTGCAGCCGCTGGCTAATCTTAAGCAGGATATCAAATCTCAGCATGCTTAAATTGAAAAGAGGCCGTTCCGCATCAGCGGAACGGCCTCTTTTTTAGTTCAGCGGGAAGTTACAGGGACTTCTCGTAGGACTCGATCATCTTTTTGACCATCTGGCCGCCGACAGAGCCGGCTTCACGAGAAGTCAGATCGCCGTTGTAGCCTTCCTTCAGGTTGACGCCAACCTCCCTTGGTGTTCCTTTCCCATATTAAAAGGTTAGGCATTGGCGGCCTTTGGCAGGTCGCGGATGGGTTCGGCGGCGAACTCGCCGATAAATTTATAAAAGATGCGGATGCTCTGGCGATAAGGGGTATTGCGGTGTGTTGCTTTCTGCACACCCTGCGGGTATTCCTTGGGACCAACTTCAATGCGGTCCACAAAGGTCAGCAGCGTTTCCCGATCCAGCACCTCAATGTGCGTAAACTGCTTGGCAAGAGCGAAAAAGGTTTCGTAGTTCTCCTGCGTCTGGTCCTGA
>QKDF01000108.1 GCA_003245395.1 Clostridia bacterium | reverse complement strand
GGAAAGGTTGCTGCTGGAGGAACTGGAAGATGTGCTTGAATATGAGCTTGTGGAGGACAGACTGGATAAGTCGGTTAAATAGTCGCTCATGGATGTTCTCCTTTCTTCATGAAATTCATCAGCTGGCCTGCTCGTCCGCAGGGATCAGCCCCAGGCGAAGCTGCTGAAAAAAATCGTCGCTCTCCTGCCGCTGCCGGTGTTGCTGCTGCCCGGATTGTCCATTGCTGGATTGATCCTGGCTCTGTTGCTGGAAATACAGGTTCTCCTCCTGCTGTTGGAGCACCTTGACCTGCACGGAGCTCTGGGAATCGGACCCAAGCAGGGTACTCAGTGCGGCGGAATGCTGTGTCAACAGCTCTGCGGCCTTATCCGTGGATGTATGCAGCACCACTTGAAGCGAGCCGTCCTGGCTTCGGGTCAGGTCGATGGTCACGGTACCCAGATTTTCTGGAGTCAGCTGAATTTCCACATGCTGTGCGCCGGCATCCAGCGTTTTGCTGATCTCGTCCACGATCTGCGCGTCCATATCCGGGGACTGGGTATCCGCCACAGGGACATCGCCCACCTTGACGGGCGTCGCTTCCACCTGCTGGAACAGAGACTGGTTCTGGCCGGAATCGCTGTATCGGATCTGCAGAAGATCATCGTCTTGCTGTTTTCCCGTCAGATCGGAGTTGGTGTCCTGTCCGGTGTTTTTCGTCTGGGACTGCATCGTCACCTGCACCGCCGAAATGCCTTCCTCTGTGGGCACGGTCTGCTGCGCAGTGTTCTGGGCTGTCTGCGGTTGTATCTGCTCCGCAGGCTGCTGCACCACCGCCTGTGTCAACTGTCCAAGTTGTCCGCTCATGTCGCTTTGGACTGCCGTCTGCTGCGTCGTTACGGCGGGGATTGCCTGCGTGCTGTCCGCCTGTACCTGCGGCTGGACTTCCTGCGTCTGGATCTGTACCGGTACGGTCATTCCCGTGAGCATTGCCAGAGCGGCCGCTACCTCTTGCTGAAGTTCGTCTGTTTTTTCGTCCTTGGTATTTGCAGGCGTCTGCGCTGTATGATCCGATGCTGCTGCCGCCTGACTGTCGGAAGATTGATCTGTTGACGCTGTCTGCCGTTTCTGCGTCAGCAGCTTTCCAAATGTGGAAGACTGCGCAGAAGCGTCAGAACTGGAATCCGCCTTTGTATCCGCCGTATTGGACGTGGACTGCAGCGAAGTCTGCGCAGTCAGAAGCGTTGCCGAAGTTACTGCCATTGTTTTCACCTCCTTTCAATGAAATAGGGAATGCGATATATGATTTGGATGTTTCCGTCCTATGCGGGAAACACCTTAAAGCGCGCTCCCGCGGGCAACGCCCCGGGCGCACACCAAATCATCGATAAAACGCTCCTGGAGCTTCTGAAGCTCCGCCTGATAGCAGTTGAGCTGCTTGTCGCGCAGCTTCTCAATCGAGGAGGCATCCTGCTTGGTGGCAACCAGTTCCGCCAGTTTCTCCTCAGCCTGACAGCGCAGAGCGGTAAGCCGCTGTGTCTCGCTCAGGATTTCCTTTTCCAGTACCTTCAGGCCCGTCTCATAGGACACAGCCTCGGCAATCAGCATTCCGGTCTCTTTTTTTCGACGGTATTCCAGATTTGTCCGATCATACCGGTACTCCACAGAAGCCAGGATTTGCTCCTGACTGCGAACCTTGTCAAGCAGCGCCTGGTGCTCGGTGGTGAGAGAATCGAGCATCTGCTGCTTATATTCCAAAACCGGGTCCAGAGAGAACTGAAATTTTTTCACGTCCTACGCTTCCTTTCATGCCCGCGGAGCAGTCTCACTGAAGAATTTGTTCCATCTGCCTGACGGTATCCTGAAATTCAAATGACTCGTGAATTCCCTGCTTCAAAAAGTCATTGATGGTATCGATTTTGTTCAAAGCGTAATCCAATTTCGGATTCGTCCCCGCTTTGTAGGCCCCAATGGCCACCAGATCGGCGTTCTTTTCATAGGTGCTCATGATATCCCGCATCCGTCCCGCCATCTTTCGGTGTTCATCGGAGGTGATATCGACCATCAAACGGGATATGCTGGCGCTCACATCGATGGCGGGGAAGTGGTTGGCGGCGGCCAGAGAACGGGAGAGCACGATATGTCCGTCCAGAATGCCGCGCACCGTGTCGGAGATGGGCTCGTTGGTGTCATCGCCTTCCACCAAAACCGTATAGACGCCGGTGATAGAGCCCTTTTCAAAATTTCCGCTGCGTTCAAGCAGCTTGGGCAGCTCCGCATAAATGGAAGGGGTATATCCTCGGGCCACGGGTGGTTCTCCCACAGCCAGCCCAATCTCACGCTGCGCCATGGCGAAGCGGGTGAGGGAATCCATCATTAAAAGCACGTCGTACCCCTGATCCCGGAAGTATTCGGCGATTCCCGTGGCAACCGAAGGACATTTCTTTCGCAGCATGGCCGGCTGATCTGAGGTGGCAACCACCAGAACCGACCGAGCCATACCCTCCTCGCCCAGATCCTTCCGGACGAAATCCAGCACCTCACGGCCACGTTCGCCCACCAGAGCAATGACGTTGATATCCGCCTTGACGTTCTTGGCGATCATACCCATCAGCGTGCTCTTGCCCACGCCGGAGCCGGCGAAGATGCCCACACGCTGTCCTTTGCCGATGGTCAGCAGGCCGTCAATGGCCTTGACACCGAACTCCATCCGTTCCTGGATGGCTGGGCGGGTAAGGGGGTTGATATAATGCCCTTCCACGCAATAAGAGCTGCCGCCCGAAAAAGGTTCCTTCCCGTCGATCGGCTGTCCCAAAGCGTTGATGATCCGGCCACGCAGGAAAGGCCCCATCTGAAAAGTAAGTTGCTTGCCGGTGTTGCGAACAAAATTCCCGGCCGAAATCCCATTCATATCCGAGTATGGCATCAGCAGAATACGGTCACTCCGGAAGCCAACGACTTCCGCGGTAAACTGCTTTCCCGACACTCCATTGTAAATGCGGCAGATGTCTCCCACAGCGGCATGGCCTCCGGACGCTTCAATGGACATACCCACAATATTTTCAATTTTTCCGGTGAGGCTGTAGGTCTCGGCGCTTTGAAGCTGCCCGATCATCTGTCTGAACAATTTTCTGCCCTCTCTTTTGCTCAACGATCACTGATGCGGCGGTTAGGATTCATTTCCGATCCATCTTCCGAAGAAATCTCCGAGAGAAGTGACCGGATATTGGAAAGCTGCGTTGCAGCACTGGCATCGATAATGGTGTCTGGTGTTTCAATAATACAGGTTCCCGATTCCTCATCGGTCATGGGGATCAGCTTGATATGATCGGAAAGCACCGCCAGAGATAACGTCAGGCTGGGCGTTACCTGGGCAATGCCCTGGGCATCGCATCCGGCAATGTAAATTCGTACCCATTCTCTGCGCTTGAGCTTTTCCGTCGCACCCTGGATCATCTTGGCAATCACGCCGCTGGAGCTTTTCAGGCTCACCCGAATCACCTTTTCCGCCACGGAAATCGCCAGATCCCGCATGTCTTCCTTCGTCCGGTCGATCATATCCGCCTGTGCGCGGGTGGCCTGCTCCAAAAACGACTGCAGATCAGCTTCCATTCGGGCCGCCTGTTCCTCCCGCTGCTTTTTGATCTGTTCCGCTGCGGCAGAAAGGCCCTGGGCATAGCCTTCCCGGAATCCCTCCTGCCGGGCACCCTCCCGAATTCGCTCTGCCTCCTGGCGCGCAATCGATTTCGCTTCCTCACGGATTTGTTCCGCCTGCCGGTGTGCATCGGATACGATTGCTTCCGCCTGGACGGTGGCAAATTCAAAAAAACGCTCGCCTTCCGACTGAGGTTCCTCCTGCGGCTGGGGCTCTGGCTCCGGTAGAGGAGCAGCCTTCTGTTTCGGCGGCTCCTCTGTTTCGGGAAGTCGGTAAGGCTCAACGATTGGCTTCATGAAGTTTTTCAGGACATTACTCCTAAGCAATGATGTCGTCCTTTCCGCCCTTGATAATGATGATTTCGTTCTGTTCCTCCAGTCGGCGGATCACATCCACAATCCGCTGCTGTGCTTCTTCCACATCTTTCATGCGGACATTGGTTGTGATCTCCAGATCGTCTTTGATGGTCTGTGCCATGCGGGAGGACATGTTGGACAGCAGTTTGCTGGCAACTTCCTCGGTGGTCGATTTGAGGGACAGCACAATATCCCTTGGATCACAGTCGCGGATAAACCGCTGTACAGAACGGTCATCCATTGTAACAAGATCCTCAAACACAAACATCCGCTTACGGATCTCATCGGCCAGCTCATTGTTGTACGCAGAAAGGCCGTCGAAAATGCTCTTTTCACTGGCGCGGTCCAGGTTGTTCATCACACTGGCCACATAGTCAATGCCGCCCACCTTCACATTCTTATCAGATACGATTGTGGAGAACTTCCGGCTCATTTCCGCCTCGATAACCTTCATAGCCATGGGTGTTGCACTCTCCATACGGGCCATGTTCTCCACAACTCTGATCTGGCGTTTCGGGTCCAACTGCTCCACTACGCTGGCAGCCTTGTCCGGCGTCACATAGGACAGGACAAGCGCAATCGTTTGCGGTCTCTCATACTGCAGGGAAGAGAACAGCGATTTGGGGTCGGCTTTGTTCAAAAATGCAAATTGGCGATTCTTCAGGGATTTTTCGACCTTCTCCAGCAGGCTGGCGGCGGTCTGAGGGCCGAATGCCTTCTCCAAAACGGTTTTGGCATATTCCAGTCCGCCTTCGGTTACCGCCTTATTGGTCAGACACATTTCATAGAAGTCGCTAAGAACATCTTCCGTCTGGTTGTGATCAAGATAGCCCAGGCGGGCCACCTCCAGCGTCAAAGCTTCGACGTCTTCAGAATCCATGTACTTATACAACTGGGAGGCCTTATCTACGCCTAACGATACCACCACCGCGGCAGCTTTCTGGGCACCGCTCAGCGGAGGGCCTTTCGGCTTTTGCGGCTGTGCCGCTACAGGCTGTGGCTGCGGGGCGGGATTTAATCCCTCCTGCGCCTCGATGTTTTCCTCGGTCTCCTCTGCTTTAGCGGCTCTGGTCCTGGGTCTAGCCATTCTCCTCGCCTCCCCTCATCCAGCTTTTCAGCATCTGCGCCGTAATTTCGGGATTGTCCTCCGCAAATTTACGGATTTCCTGGCGAAGCTGAATGCTCTTTTCCGTCTTGATATTCATGATATCAGCGCCGGAGTCCAAGCTGTTCTCTGCAGACGCCGCAGTCATGGGCATCGTCCGCATCATCTTTTCCAGCTCTAGCCGCTTCTTCTTGCGGTTAATTCTCCGCAGCACAGCGATCAGAATCAGCAGGAGCAGCAGCAACACCACGCCGCCCGCCGCCGCATAGATCGCCCAGCCGGGCAATTGAATACCGGTTCCCGGAAGAACGGTGCTATCCTGCTGTGTATAGAACGGAGCGGCCAGAATGGAGATCTTATCCTTCTCAACGTCCACACCGATACCGGCGGCCCGGGCCACATGGTCCAGCAGCTGACTGGTATTTACAGTTCCCGCCGTGGTAGAGTTGATGGTGACAGATACCATCAGATCAGAAACCGTACCTGCGGTTCGCTCCACCTGCTGCTTATCTGTGTCCACGTTATAATTTGTGGTCCCCTGATTTTTGATGTAAGTTTCGTTCCCGTCGGTCTGGGTGCCGTTTTCTACATAGGTGTTGATATCGGAATTTGTCTGATTCCCCACAACTCCACCGACGGTAGTGCCATCTCCCCGGACAACCTCCTGATCATAGACCTTGGAGCCAATGATCCCCTCTCCCTTCGTGCTGCCGTCGGCAGCCCAGGAGGGCTCGGTATACGAGGTGGTTTCTCCCACCGTATGGCTCACATCCACCGTGCTGTC
>QKDF01000109.1 GCA_003245395.1 Clostridia bacterium | reverse complement strand
GTCAGCACGGAAAATATCGCACTGAGCAGCAGCGTTACAATACTCTTGACTTCGAGCAGCTTATAAAGTTTTTCCCGCACAGTTCATCCCCCCTCTCAGTATATGAAAGCAGGCCCGCGCTGTGCGCGGGCCTGCTTTCCTTCACGTTTTGGCCTGGATCTTGGCGCCGCATTTGGGACAGGTAATGACGATTTTCCCTTTCCCCACCGGCACCCGGCAAATTGTCTTGCAGCTTTTGCAGGTAAAATACTTGTGCTCTTTGTCGGCATGGCGGGTCTTCGCCTCCGAATGGCTGCTTTTCAGCCGCCAGCGCAGATTCAGCCATTTGCTGTTCTCCTCGCGCCGTTTATAGACGTCCTTGGAGAGCATCCGGAACAGTACATACACCCACAGGGCTATGGAAGCCCAATAAAGCACGGTGGCCACCACCGGAACCAGCTTGCTCAACAGAGCTGAGAGGATATTGAGTCCCAGGCACACCCACACCAGTGAAAGGCCCAGCTGATCCACTCCGTTGCGGCCATACATGAAGCGGGCAAGCCCGGTGCGCAGCTTGTAAAAAATACCCATAGGGCATGGCTCCTTTGCTGGGCAGGTTGCTCCCGCCCGAATTGCTTTTTCATTTTACTCGCATTTTCCCATTCCCACAACCGCTTTATAGGCAAATTTACAAATTGGCCATTTATTTCTCACTTTTGCAGTGTTATAATCTCTTTTGCTGTTAAAATAAGACAAAGGATGTGAATTTTTCATGGCAAAAAAGCAGTTTAAAGCGGAGTCCAAACGGCTGCTGGATCTGATGATCAACTCCATTTACACCCACAAGGAAATCTTCCTGCGGGAGATCATCTCCAACGCCAGCGATGCCTGTGACAAGCTGTGCTATCAGGCGCTGACCGATGATGCTGTGGGGATGACCCGCAAAGATTTTCAAATTGAGATCAAGCCAGACAAAGGCGGGCGGCTTTTGACCGTCTCGGACAACGGCATTGGCATGGATCGCCAGGATTTGGAGAACAATCTGGGCATCATCGCCTCTTCTGGTTCTCTGAAGTTCAAGCAGGAGCTGGGGGACGACAGCAAGGACACGGACGTGATCGGCCAGTTCGGCGTGGGCTTCTATTCCGCGTTCATGGTGGCGGACAACATCAGCGTGGTGACGAAAAAGTTCGGCGCGGATACCGCCTACCTCTGGCAATCCTCCGGTGCAGACGGCTATACCATCACCGAATGCGAGCGGGATATGCCGGGTACCGACGTGATCATGCATATTCGACTCGATACCGAGGAGGAGAACTATTCCGAATTTCTGGAAGACTGGCGTATTCAGGAGCTAGTCCGGAAATACTCCGATTATATCCGCTTCCCCATTCGGATGGAGGTCAGCAAGACCCGCAAAAAGGAAGATTCTCCCGACGACAAGCCGGAGTATGAGACCTATACCGAGGAGGATACGCTCAACTCCATGGTGCCCATCTGGCAGCGGCGCAAATCCTCTGTAAAAAAAGAGGAGTACGACAAGTTTTATCGGGACAAGTTCGGCGATTATACCGCGGCCCAGCGGGTCATTGCCGTGTCCGCAGAGGGTGCCGTCACCTATAAGGCACTGCTGTTTGTTCCCGGCGCCACCCCGTTCAATTACTATTCCAAGGATTTTGAAGCCGGTCTCCAGCTCTACTCCAACGGGGTGCTGATCATGGATCGGTGCGCAGACCTGCTGCCGGAGCATTTCCGCTTCGTCCGCGGCGTGGTGGACTCTCCCGACCTATCCCTGAACATCTCCCGGGAGCTGCTGCAGCATGACCGGCAGCTGAAGGTCATCGCCGCCAATCTGGAAAAAAAGATCCGTTCCGAGCTGTCCAAGATGATGAAGGACGAGCACGAAGAATACGAAACCTTCTGGAAGCATTTCGGCCGCCAGCTCAAGTACGGCGTAGTTGCAGACTACGGTGCCCACAAGGAGGACCTGCAGGATCTTCTGCTGTTCTGGTCCTCCACTGAGAAAAAGCTCACTTCGCTGTCCGAATACGTCTCCCGCATGAAGGAGAGCCAATCGGTCATCTATTACGCCGCCGGTGAGACGGTGGAGGCCATTGACCGTCTGCCCCAGCTGGAAGGGCTTAAGGACGCGGGGACGGAGATTTTGTACTTCACAGAGGATGTGGACGAATTCACCGCCCAGATTCTCCAGTCCTATCAGGAAAAGAAGTTCCGCTCCGTCCTGGACGGCGAGGTGGAATCGGATGCAGAAAAGAAGGACGAGGACAAAACCGACGATGAGGCTCGCAAGCCTGTCTTTGATTTCGTAAAAGACGCCCTGGGCGATCAAGTGAAAACCGTCCGCGCCTCCAAGAAGCTGAAATCTCACCCCGTCTGCCTGGCCGCCGGCGAGGGGTTGAGCTTTGAGATGGAGAAATATTTTGCCTCCGTGCAGCCCGATCAGAAGATCAAAGCCGACCGGGTTCTGGAGCTGAACACGGCTCACCCCATGTTCACCGCGTTGGAAAAGGCTGTTGCAGATGACCCAGAGACAGCAAAAAAATATGCATCCGTCCTTTATGGACAGGCGCTCCTGATTGCCGGGCTGCCGCTGGAGGACCCCTCCGGATATACCGATCTGGTATGTGAGCTGCTGTCCAAATAAACCTGGGTAGGAAGCGTCTCTGCCAGGACGGTCTCTCCGCCATATAGTCCGCTTCCACTAACCAGGTCAGTGAAAATCCGCTCTTTCCTCAAAAAAACCGGGGTGGAGAAATTCGGGAACTCCCGAATTTCTCCCCCCCGGTTTCCTTGTACGCGATTCACGCGGCAGCCGGACACTTACAGGTTCTTCTCCAGAATGGCTGTGAAAGCGTCGGCAGGCATGACACCCACCTTGCGTTCAAACTCCTTGCCATTTTTCAGGAAGATCACCGTGGGAATGGACATGACGCCGAAACGACGGGCCAGATCCGGCTCCTCATCTACGTTGACCTTACCCACAAGCACCTTGCCGTCATACTGTCCGGCCAGGGACTCAACCGTGGGGCCAAGCATCCGGCAGGGACCGCACCATTCAGCCCAGAAATCCACCATCGCCAAAGGGGCAGCGTCTACCGCCGCGTCAAAATCGGAAGTTTTAAAATGCTGCAATGCCATAATTCATTTCTCCTTTATATTTTTTTATTGGGTCTTTTATTTTTTACGGCTCAGGCCGTCCACATACGCAGCTGCGTTCTGTCCGGCCACCAGCCCCTCACCCACAGCTTTGGCCACCTGAAGCGGCCCTCCCACGCAGTCTCCCGCTGCAAAGACACCGGGTAGACCCGTGGACATTTTTCCGTCAGCGGATACGTAGCCTTTTTCAATGCCGAGTCCAGGAAGCAAATCCGTCGGCGCCATGGTGGGGCGCAGAATAAACACGCCGTCCACCGGAGCCGTCACTCCGTCGCAGGTCACAGCCTCCACCCGGTCACTCCCGGTGATGGCACACGTTCTGGGGCGCTCAAAATACTGCACCTCGCAGCCGATACCCTTGAGAAAATCCGCCTCTTTGCGGGCTGTCTCCGTATACCCGACTACCGCCACGGATTTGCCCCGATAGAGCATTCCGTCGCATGTGGCGCAATAGCTGACGCCGCGGCCCAGGAGCTCTGTCTCCCCGGGGAATTTCTTCCCACGGACGATGCCCGCGGCCAAAACCAGAGCTTTGGCCTCCCGCACGTCGCTGCCTACGCTCACATACCAGGTGTCGGCCGCCAGGGCGGTGTTGAGCGCCTTGCCGATCATGAATTCAACTCCATCCTTTTCGGCGTGGCGCCACAGTGCCGTCAGCAGCTCCGCTCCGCTTACGCTGGGCAGTCCGGGATAATTCTCCACCTGCTCTGCCTTCCACAAAGGATTCTCCTCCATCGGATTGGATACCACCAAAACACTTTTCCCTCTGGCCCGAAGGTTGATCGCCGCAGACAGACCCGCAGGCCCGCCGCCGATAACCAGCACATCATATAACATACCGTTCTGCCTCCTCTTGAAACAGTGCCGCCAACAGCCGGGCTACCAGCGGGGACGCGGCCCTGTAGTACACTTCGTTTCCGCTGCGTTCCGCCGTAACCACGCCAGCGGCTTTCAGCTTTTGTAAATGCTGGGAAATACACGATTGCGACATTCCCGTATTCCGCTCCATGCAGCTTACATTGTGACAGCCGTTACACAGCAATTTGTGCACAATCTGCAGGCGGGTGGGGTTTGCCAGAGCTTTCAGCAGCTCCGCCTGTGCCCTATAGTCTATCCGATTTTCCGAATTCGCCTCCATAGGTGCACCCCCTTTTCGTATTTTGTATTATTAGAATATCATAATATATTTATCATGCAAGTGGTTTTTGCAACACTATAAAAATATTTTTATACAGTGCTCAGTATTTGGGTTCGACATCTGTAGGGTGCGGAGCAAAGCCATTTGGTATGCATCCGATCAATCTTTTTTCGGTGCCTCGTTATACAGTTGCCGTTGCTTTTAAGGCGTGAGTTTGTTACAATATTTTAAATGTACGTATATGCTCTCTCACAAGGTCCCAAATTATAGGCATCGGACAGTGATGGGGGCCGGAAGGCATCTGCCTTCCGGCCCCCTATTCAAAAGAGCGGCGGCACCTTCGCCGGGGCCGGACGCTGCGCGGGTCCGAAGATACCGCGGGGTGCTCTGCCGCTCACAGCATCCTATGAAAAGCCGTGACCGCCTGCCACCCAATGGAATTTGGGCATTTCGGGCGTTCCCGACCTATTTCCGAAGAAAAGAGGAAGTTTCCATGGTCAAGATTTCTCCGTCCATCCTCTCCGCCGATTTTGCCAATCTGGAGCGGGACATTCAAAAAATTTCCACAGCTGATTACGTCCATGTAGATGTCATGGACGGGGTGTTTGTCCCCAACATCACCATCGGCATCCCGGTGGTCAAGTCCATCCGTGCCGTGACAGACCTGCCGCTGGACGTTCACCTGATGATTGTCGAGCCGGGACGGTATACAGAGCAATTCTGTGATGCGGGCGCCGACATTATCACCATGCATGTGGAGGCGGACACAGAAGAACGCCTCCACACTGCGATTGCCGGTATCCATGCCAAAGGCAAGCGAGCCGGCATTGTGCTTAAGCCCGCCACACCGGCGGAGGCGGTGCTGCCCTTCCTGGAAGAAGTGGAGATGATTTTGGTGATGACGGTGGAGCCGGGCTTCGGCGGTCAGAAATTCATGGCCGACATGATGCCCAAGGTCTCCGCCATCCGGCGCTGGATTGACGCTCGCAATCCGGACTGTGAACTGGAGGTAGACGGAGGCGTGGCCCCCGACACCAACCGCACCTGCATCGAGGCCGGCGCCAACGTATTGGTTGCCGGAAGCGCGGTTTACAAAGCTGATGACATTCCTGCCCGGATCGAGCTGCTGCGCGGCTGATTCCGGTGTCTTTGGTGTATTCTATGAAAAACCCGAACAATTTGCCCCGGATTCTTTTCAGATTATATCCCACTCCCTTTTACCGGTCAGAAGCCATCAGTGCCCGGTACGGGAAAGACATCCGGATCAAGCGAGACGACCTATGTGGAATCGCTCTGAGTAACAGCAAAATTCACAAACCGGAATTTTATAGGCGGACGCCCGTGCTGCATCATTCGGCTGCTGGAAACGGGGTATTTTGACAGGACAGACAGCATTGTATTTGTCCATACCGGCGGGGCCGCTGCGCTGTTTGCCGTCCCTCTGGCATAAATCCTCCATATTTGAACGAAAACCAACCGCAAAGGAGTTGTCTTATGGAATACTTTCCCGCACCACTGGAAAAGCTGGTGGAGCAATTTGCCCGCCTGCCCGGAATTGGCGGCAAGTCGGCCCAGCGGCTGGCCTTTTATGTGTTGGGCCTTCCCGAAGAGGAG
>QKDF01000193.1 GCA_003245395.1 Clostridia bacterium | reverse complement strand
AGATCGGCTATATGGCCGGAGCTCTGGCTGGTTTGATGACCAAGACCAAGGTTTTGGGTTTCATCGGCGGCATGGAGATCGACACTACCAAGCAGAAGCTGGCCGGCTATCTGGCTGCCGCTCAGGTTGTTGACCCCTCCATCACCGTCAAGTCCGCCTATGCCGGTTCCTTCAGCGACACTGCTAAAGGCATGGAGCTGGCCAACGGCATGATCAATGAAAAGGCCGACGTATTCTTTGGCGATGCTTCCGCCGTCGATTCCGGCGCCCGTCAGGCCATCGATACTGCCAACACCGCCTCCGGCTCCATCGCCATCTATGACATCGGCCAACCCGCCGATCTACTGGGCCAGAACCCCTGTGTGATCTCCAGTGTCGTTACCGATAATGCCGGCATGCTCAAGCTGGCCATGCAGGACGTGGAGAGCGGCTCCTTCGGCAACAAGGTGATCTACGGTACGCTGGAAAACGGCTGCCTGAGCGTCGGCAAGTTCAATGACGATCTGGTTTCCGCCGACATCCAGAAGCAGTATCTGGCTTACGTGGATCAGATGAAGGCCGGTACCTTTATCAAGAAGTAATTTCTCCAAAACCTCACACAAAAGCGCCTCCCGGATATTCCGGGAGGCGCTTTTTCAGGCGTAAAAAGAGAAAAACGGTAAGTCATTCGAAGCGCCTTATACGGCGGCCAGCGGAGACTCTCCTGCCAATACTCTGCGGTCCAGACGCCGCTTGGCCCAAACGTAGCATACGATATGGGCCAGCAGAGTGATCAGCCAGGAAGATGGATAAGACCAATAGACAGACACCGCCGTGTGGTAAATCTGAAAGATCGTGGCGATCCAGATCATCCGCAGTACGCAGGCCCCGGCCAGAGATACCAGCATGGGCATCACCGAGTAACCGATCCCCCGCAGGGCGCCCACCATTACATCCATCATGCCGCAGATGGCATACATCCCGGCGATAACGCCCAGCCGCACCATGCCGGCATCTATTACGGGATTGGAGTCGGAATAGATGCCCACCAGCTGTCGGCCAAACACCACTGCCAGACTGCCCGCTATCAGGCCTACCGCTGCCACGCAGCCCAGACCAGTGAACAGAATGCGGTTGATTCGTTCGTAGCGGCCCGCGCCGGCGTTTTGGCTGACGAAGGAGAGTACTGCCTGATAAAATGCATTCATGGACATGTAGATAAAGCCCTCGATATTGGAGGAGGCCGCGCTGCCAGCCATAATGACTTGGCCCAGGGAGTTGATGGAGGACTGGATCACCACGTTGGACAGGGCGAAAATGATGCCCTGTACGCCCGCGGGCAGGCCTACCCGTAGAATCCCGGAGAGCTTGCCGCGATGGATGCGCAGCTTACGCAGTTCCAACCGGATGCCGCCGGTTTCCCGGTGCAGGCACCGCAGGATCAGGGCGGCGGAAATGCACTGGGAGATCACCGTGGCGATGGCCACGCCTGCCACGCCCAGATGAAAGCGAATCACCAGCACCAAATTGAGGATCACGTTCACCACGCCTGCCGCCAGCAGAAAATACAGAGGACGGCGGGTATCGCCCGCAGCCCGCAGCAGCGCCGCGCCGAAGTTATAGAGCATGGTAGCAGTGGTGCCCAAGAAGAAGATACGCAGATACAGCGTGGCCAGAGTCAACACCTGGGTGGGAGTCTGCATCCAGATCAGGATCTGCCGGGCACCGCCCACACCGATCAGTGTCAGACCCAGGCCGCTGAAAATGGCCAGCAAAATAGAGGTATGGACGGTGTCGCTCAGATCCTGTTCCTGCTTTGCACCGTAATATCGCGCGGCGAGTACGTTGGCGCCCACAGATAATCCCACGAACAAGTTTGTCATTAAACTGATCAGGGCCGCGTTTGACCCCACCGCAGCCAGAGAATTGTCACCAGCAAACCGACCCACCACGATCACGTCCGCGGCATTGAACAGCAGTTGCAGAACGCTGGAGAGCATCAGCGGTACCGCAAACAGCAGCATCTTGTTCAAGATGGGGCCACTGCTCATGTCGATGGCGTATTTACTTTGCTTCGGTTCCATGCTCCGTCCTCCTGCTGCTGTCTGCTCCGGTAATCCGGTAATATTAAAATTGGGTTAAGACAATCCATTATAGCGAACCGCTCCGGCAATGGCAATGGCCTTCTTGGTATTTTTTGTGTGGTGTCGCACTGTTCTGGAATATTCTGGGAGGAAAAAGACGGCAGCTGCGCGCCGGCCAGAATGGGCGCTGTAAATTGGGCTTGCAAGGACAAGGGAGAGAAGGGTATACTTTGAATACTGGCCGTCGGGCGATCTGGCGCGCGGCGAGCCGGGACGATTCGGGAGGTGATAGAGCATGCAAACACTGAATCTGATTTCCCAGTTGGACCCGCTGCGTCAACTGACGCTGGCATCCATCGTACTCCGCCTGCTTCTGGCCACGATTTTTGCCGCGGCCATCGGCTTTGAGCGGGGCAAGAAGCGCCACGCCGCTGGGCTGCGAACCCATGTCGTGGTGTGCATCGGCGCCGCGTCTGTCATGCTGGTCAATCAGTACCTATGCCTGTATTTCAATTCCACCGCGGACCCTGCCCGGTTGGGGGCGCAGGTCATCAGCGGCATCGGTTTTCTGGGCGCCGGGACGATTATCATCACCGGACACCAGCGGGCGCAGCAGGTCAAAGGTCTGACGACAGCGGCCGGATTATGGGCTTCGGCCTGCATGGGACTGGCCATCGGCATCGGCTTTTATGAGGGGGCCGCGCTGATGTGTATCTTCCTACTGTGCGTTATTGTGTTTTTGAACCGGCTGGACGAGCGGTATCTCAAATCCTCGACTGTGATGCAGATCTATGTGGAGCATACGCCGGACCTGCCTTTTTCCGCCATTTTACAGACGCTGCGCGCCCAAGGATGGCACGTCACCCACACGGAGTTTCTGGGGCAGGAGGGCCGCGGGGGCGTGGGGTCGATTCTGGATCTGGAACAGACGGGGCGCATTACCGACGGTAGCGGGATGATGGAGGCCCTGCGTACTGTGGAAGGGATTCTGTTCGTAGAAGATATCTGATAAAAAACGAAAAGAACGCCGGCTGAATCTGATTCAGCCGGCGTTCTTCTGTAAAAGCTATTTTCCTGCACGTTTTCGGGCGCTCGCCGTGGGAATACCCATCTCGGAACGGTATTTGGCCACCGTTCTGCGGGAGAGGACAATGCCAACGCCGGACAGTGCCTCGCCCAGCGCCTCATCGGACAGGGGACGGGCCGGATTTTCCGCCTGGATAAAGCGGCGGATCTGCTGACGCGCGGCTTCGGCGGAGACTGCCTGTCCGTCGGTGGATTGCAGCGACGCGGTGAACAGAGACCGCAGGGGAAATACTCGTCCGTTAAATTGAATGTATTTGTCCTTGACGGCCCGGCTGATCGTGGAGACATTTAGCCCCAGTTCGTCCGAAAGCTGCCGCATGGTCATGGGCAGCAGCCCCTGATCAGACAGGAAATATCCACGCTGAATGTCCACCACCGCCGAGAGCAGGCGGAACATGGTATCGTGCCGATTCGAAAGATTGTTCATCAGAGACCGGGCTTCCGACAATTTTTCCTTCAGGTATGGCTGGGCCTCCTGATACTCCGGCTGGCCAAGCATGGCGCAGTAGTCCTTGCTCAAAGATACCCGGGGCATGGCACTGTCGTTCATCTCGATGATCAACCGCCCGCCGCTGCGGAGAATGGTGGCCTCCGGCAAAATGAAGGAGACGCTTCGCTCGGAGGCGAATCCGCGGGAGGGAATCGGGTTGAGGGAGCGGATGATCTCCGCTGCCCGTCGTACCTCTGCCGGGCGGATATCCAGTAGCTTGGATAAACCCGCAAAATCGTTTTCCGCCAGTAAGGGGAGTCCCCGTTGGATCAGCGCAATATTCACCGCGGTAAATTCTTTGTCCTGAGCCAACTGCAGAAGCAGGCATTCTGAAAGACTCCGGGCACCCACGCCGGGCGGGTCCAGCGCCTGTACCACGAACAGGGCCTGTTCCATGTCGAACAGGGGCACGCTCAGATCCTCGGCGAGATCCCACAGCGGAACATCCAGATAGCCCGCGGAATTGAGACAGCCCACCAGATACCGGCACAGGGTCAGCGTCGCGGGATCCAGCAGAGCCAACTGCCCCAGCTGATCGTTGAGATAGTCGGTAAAGGACTGCGGCCGAGTGAGGCAGGCGGTAAAATCGGAGGATTCATCATTGAACGAGCGGCTGCTTTCCCAGATCATCTGTTCCCGGCGTTCAATAGGGACGTTGTCCTGCTCCCGAGTCTCGGGTTCAATCACCTCTGGCCGGAGGTCGCCAAGCGGCTGTTCATCCACATCAAGAAGGGGGTTAGAAAGGGAGAGCTCCTGTAGATACGACCGCAGTTCCAGCGCAGTCATTTGCAGACAGTGCAGGGATTGCTGCATGGCCTGAGTCAGAATCAGTTTTTGCGTTTGTGTCAGGCGTTGCTCCAAAAGCATGATAAGGCCCCCTCTCTTATAAAAATTCCAACACAGCTATTTTACTATAGTTTCCGCAAAAAAGAAAGAAAATGTGTGAAATTTATCAAAAGTCATCAAAACTTGTCGGATTTTTCACCACGCGGCAACGGTGCCGTCGGCTCTGGGCTCCGTGCCTCCGACCAAAGTTCCGTCTGAGCTGCGCCAGATGATCTGTCCCCGGCCCATTTCCAGTGTGTTGTTGACGATTTCAACCTGATGCCCCATTTCGGCCAGCTTTTGGGCGATATGAGCCGGGACATCCCGCTCCAGCTGTACCCTTTTTCCGCCTATCCACTGGAATCGCGGAGCGTCCAGGCATTCTTGAGGGTTCATGTGGAAATCCACCGTGTTGACAATGACCTGCACGTGGCCCTGGGGCTGCATGAAGCCGCCCATGACCCCAAAGGGGCCGATGGCTTCACCCTCCTTGGCCAGAAAGCCGGGGATGATGGTGTGATAGGATTTTTTGCCGCCTTCGAGATAGTTGTCACTCTGCGGGTCCAGGGAGAAGTTGGCTCCCCGGTCCTGAAGCGTGATGCCTGTACCTGGGATGGCCACACCGGAGCCAAAGCGGCTGTAATTGCTCTGAATAAAGGAAACCATGTTGCCCTGGTTGTCCGCCGTACAAAAATAGACTGTGCCGCCACAGCGTGGGTCTCCCGCCGTGGGCATCAGGGCATGGTTTGTGATCAGGGCGCGCCGCGCATCGGCATAGCGGTCTGACAGCAGATCCTCCACCCGGGTGCGCATGGTGCGGGGATCGGAGACGTACTTCTTTGCGTCCGCAAAGGCCAGCTTCACTGCTTCAATCATATGATGATAGACCTCGGGATTTTCCCGGTTTTCTGTCATATTAAATTTTTTCAGCAGGTTCAGCGCCATCAGGGCAGTAATGCCGTGGCCATTGGGCGGCATTTCAAATACGTCATAGCCCCGGTAGTTGACGTGGATGGGTTCGACCCACCGGGCGCGGTAATCCGCAAAGTCCTCTTCCGAGAAATAGCCGCCCGTTTTACGGGAGAAGGCCACGATTTTTTTCATAAGTTCCCCGGTGTAATAGCTTTGGCAATCGCTGTCTGCCAGGGATTCCAGCGTAACGGCGTAGTCGGGACTGCGAAAGACCTCACCGGATTCATAGGGCTTTCCGCCGTGAGCAAAGTAGTTCAGCCAGGGGGTAAAGACCTCAGGTTCACGCCGGGCGGCGGAAGAAAAGCGGGCCGCTTCAGATTTCCACTGTCGGGCCACATTCACCGGAACGCAGAAGCCTTCCCGGGCATAGCGGATAGCGGGTGCCATCAACTCGGCCATGGAGCGCGTACCGAACCGTCGGCGCAATTCAGCCCATGCGCTGGGCGCGCCGGGAACCATCACCGGCAGCCAGCCGTCCATCGGGACAGTGTCAAAGCCCGCCCGGCGTACCGCCTGTGCCGATAAAGCGCTGGGCGCCACGCCGCTGCCGT
>QKDF01000147.1 GCA_003245395.1 Clostridia bacterium | reverse complement strand
AACCTTGCGGACAGCCTCTTCCAGCTTGCCGTCGTCCACGGTCCCAGTGCCGAAGGTATCCACATAGATGGACACGGGCTGGGCTACGCCGATGGCATAGGCCAGCTCCACCTGGCAGCGTCTGGCAAGCCCCGCGGCCACGATGTTCTTCGCCACATACCGGGCGGCATAGGCCGCGGAGCGGTCCACCTTGGTGGGGTCCTTGCCGGAGAAGCAGCCGCCGCCGTGGGGTGCGCTGCCGCCGTACGTATCCACAATGATCTTACGTCCGGTCAGGCCGGAGTCGGCGGCGGGTCCGCCCTTGACAAAGCGGCCAGTCGGATTGACATAATATTTTGTCTTCTCATCCAGCATGTCGGTGGGGATGACTTTTTTGATGACATGCTCGATCATATCCTTGCGGATGGTTTCCAGAGACACCTCCGGACTATGCTGGGTGGAGATCACCACGGTGTCCACCCGGACAGGGCGGTTATTCTCGTCGTACTCTACCGTAACCTGACTCTTGCCGTCGGGCCGCAGATAGGTCAACTCACCGCTCTTGCGTACGGCGGTGAGACGCAGGGCCAACTTCTGGGCCAGAGACAGAGCCAAAGGCATCAGTTCGGGTGTCTCGTCGCAGGCATAGCCGAACATCATACCCTGGTCGCCGGCGCCGTTGGACAGCTCCGCATCGGTGCCCTCCTTGTTCTCCAGGGACTCATTCACGCCCATGGCGATGTCGGGAGACTGCTCGTCAATGTTGGTAACCACGGCGCAGCTGTCGCCGTCAAAGCCGCACTCGGCGGTGTAGCCGATCTCCCGCACCACCTGGCGGGCGATCTTGGGGATGTCCACATAGCAGGAGGTGGAAATCTCGCCCATAATTGAGATGATGCCGGTGGTAGCGGTGGTCTCACAAGCCACGCGGCCCTGGGGGTCCTGCTCCAGAATGGCGTCCAGAACCGCGTCGGAGATCTGGTCGCAGATTTTGTCGGGATGACCCTCGGTCACGGACTCGGAGGTAAAGAGGTAGTGCCTTGCCATAGAAATACTTCCTTTCTGTTCCCTTACTGAGCATTGAAAAGGCGCTTTATTGCCGGGCGGCAATAAAAAATGCGTGCTTCCGAGAAGAAGCGCGCAACAAATCTGCTTTTCGCTCCTCATCTGTCGGTATCCGTCGGATTTGGCACCTTGTGTAAAACAGGTTGCCGTGGTTTCATCGGGCCGTTCCCTCCGCCACTCTTGATAAGGGATTTTTTAATTTGTATCTGATTTTATCAGATTTTGCCGCATTGTCAATACATACTTCGCGCCAAATGTCCTAAAATCAGAGCTTTCACAGAAATTTAAAAATTATACATGACTTTTTATGCCTGTACGGGTATAATATTCCCAATCTAGTTTTCACGTGGAGGGCAGAGTATTGAAAAAGCTGAATGAGGCTGTGGACCGGTTCGCGTACAGACATCCGCGGTTCGGGATTCCCAACCTGATGAAATACATCGTGGCTGGCAATGTGGTGGTTTATCTGCTGCTGCGGTTTTCCAACTGGAGCGCCATCTCTTTTCTGGAGTTCACCTGGAACGGACTGATCCACGGCGAACTGTGGCGGCTGATAACCTTTATCTTCGTTCCCAATAGCTCCAGTGTCCTGATGCTGATACTGTCGTTATATTTTTACTACTTTATCGGTAATATCCTGGAGCGGGAATGGGGCACGGCAAAGTTTACGCTCTATTATATTTCGGGCATGGTCCTGACCATCCTGACCGGCGTGATCACCTCTCTTGTCACGGGGTACAGCGCCAGCATCGCCGGGGCATATTACGTCAACCTGTCCATGTTCTTCGCCTTTGCCGCTCTGTACCCGGATATGCAGGTGCTGCTGCTTTTCATCATCCCCATCAAGATGAAATGGCTGGCTTTGGCGGACGCGGCGCTGTTCGCCGTTGACGTGTTCAGCGCAGTCTTCCACATGAATCTGTTGGGCGCTCTGCTCCCCATCATCGCGCTGCTGAACTTTCTGGTGTATTTCTGGACCGACATCACTGACCTGGTGGCCCGGCAGCGGGGTTACAGCGCCCACCGGCACTCCCATCAGACCATTCAGTTCCGCTCCGCCGCCCGAAAGCAGGAGAAAAAGGCGCGGGAGCAGGGCTACCACCACAAATGCGAGGTTTGCGGCCGCACCGACACAGACTATCCGGATCTGCAGTTCCGGTATTGCTCCCGCTGCGCGGGGTATCATTGCTTCTGCGAAGATCACATCTTCAATCATGAGCACTTTAAAGAGTAAGCAGGAAGCGGCACGGGAATTCCCGTGCCGCTTCTTTAAAGTTCTGTTGGGATGCGCAGGCCATATACGTACTGAGTACCGATCAGTTTTCCGTACCAAAAGCGGTTGCTGGCTGATTCAAACAGGATGTACAGGCGGTGGTGTACAAACACCATTTCTTCTGAGTGTGGAGGCACATGGATGGTTCCCTCTGCGCTGGCGTCGTCCAGATAGTAAAGCGGGACAAATCTTCCCGCCACCTGAAGAATGCCCCGCGAGCCGCAGACCGCGGCAGACAGACTGTACAGGCATAGTTCCGCCCCGTTTAAATTTCCGGAAACCGACAGCACAATTCGTCCGTCGTCGGTGAAACAGATTCCCTGGGTGCGGCTGCGTACCGACCAGGCCGCGTTTGGCTCCGTCTCCACGCCGAATGCGGCGTCGTCACTGAGGAGATAGGACAGGATCAGTGCCGTGTTGCGCTGCCCGGACGGCGTTTGAATATGGTGGGTGTCGTCGGTGGGATATCTTGTACCCGACGCATATTCCCCCACCAGCAGCTGCCCGTCCCGCACACTGCAAAAAGAGGCCCGGTTCGCAGTCCGGAGAACACCCAGTACCTCTGTAAAACTGGAATTATCATCGAACAGTTCCTGTGCGGAAAGGACATAGCAGTTTCCGCTGCCGCCCGCCAGATAGACAAACCGCCCGCTGACACAGATTCCACCCGCATGGCAGATCAGGGGGCTGCCGTCCTCCTTCCGCACCCGTAGCAGGTGCGTTCTTCCACTGGCATCGAAGCGGTAAATACGTGCGGCGCCGGACCCTGCCATATAGCCGCTGACGAGGAACTGTCCATCCTCGACGGCATCCATTCCCTGCGGCACAAAGCCGTCCGCCATGCTGGGCAGGGAAAATTCCTGTCGTGCGGCATCATAAAAAGCGGCATAATAAAATATGAATCCAAGACGGAACCCCGTCGCAGCCAGCATCGCCGCAATCAGCAGCGCCGCCAGCCTGCTTCTCCGGCGCCAGGGCCGGCGTATGCGGTTTTCCGGAGCAGCTGCCATACAATCCTTCTCCAAAGCAAAGTCAAATCACCGGGCATCCTTGTCCAGTGTATGCTGATTATCCCATACGCACTTTCAAAATGCAATGATGCTTTCCCTTGCCCCTGATGCAAAAGAATTGGGACTGGTATCCGCAAACACTTCGCGTTATAATCAGTCCAGAAAACCAAATGGCCTGAAAACCGGAACGGAGGAACTATGGAGCAACTGACTGTCAAGGGTCTGACCGATGCGCTGGTGCGGGCTTTCGGGCATCGGTCCTTTGTGCGCAAACTGGCCATGAATCAGGCCGACGCCGACGCCCTGATCCGTCCCCTGGAATGGGAGGAACCGCTGAACGCCTTCCTGTCGTCACCCCGGCGGTTCTCCTGTGACGAGATTCTCTCTCTTTCCATCTCCATTCTCAACTCCATCGCACCTCCCCCGAAGGAGGGCTGGATGCGCTATGCCTATCGGGTCGCCATCTCGCTGCTGTATGACGAGGCGGATCTGGAGCACACTTCCGCCCAACGGGACGCGGCTTTGTGCTATCTGAATATCCTGCAGGTCTTTTTTGAGGCGGAACGCAGCGTGCTCCCCTTTGACCCTCAGTTCGATTTTGCCTTCTGCACCGAGGAGGAACTGCGGGACAGCTCCACCGCCGCGGAATACCGGCAGTTTCTGGTGCGTTTCCGGGGTGAATACGTCTACGAGCTGATGCGTCTGGGCCGGGAAGTAACACCCTTCCGTACGCTGGAGCACATCGCGGGTGTCCACCACGTTTCCATGAGCGTCGCCCGTCCCTTTTTTGCCAACGGCGGCTGCGTGGATTTGGCTCAACTCTCCGGCGCCGCCGCGGGCCACGATATCGGCAAATTCGGCTGCAAGCCGGGGGAGCGGGTTCCCTACCTGCACTATCACTACACAGACCTGTGGTTCGCCCAGCGGGGTCTGGAAACCATCGGCCGGATCGCCGCCAATCACTCTGTCTGGGATCTGGAACTGGAAAACCTGTCCTCGGAATCTCTGGCGCTGGTGTACGCCGACTTTCGCGTCAAGCAATCCCGGGACGAAAGCGGCGCGGAAATCGCCCGCATTTACTCTTTGCAGGAGGCCTTTGATGTCATCCTCAGCAAGCTTGACAATGTGAATATTGTCAAGCAGACCCGCTACCGCCATGTATATGCCAAGCTGCAGGATTTTGAAGTCTATCTCAAATCCTTCGGCGTTGATGTAACGCTGTCAGGTCACAGTACGCCGCCTCCGCTGCGCACCGACGCGGCTTTGATGTCTCCCGAACAGGTGGTGAATGCTCTGCGGCTGACAGCCGTGGACCACAACATCCGTTTGATGCACCAGTTGGGCCACGAGGAGCTGTTCGGCAACATTCTGGAAGCTGCCCGCAGCGAATCCACCCCCTCCCGTCTGCGCGCCTACCTGAGCATTTTTGAGGAGTATTTTACCTACTGGTCCGCCTCACAGAAGGAGCAGACACTGGAGTTTCTCTATGAGCTGCTCCTCTCCCCCGACGGAGATATCCGCCGCCAGGCGGCATCCCTGATCGGACAGGTGCTGGCTGGCTTCAATTCCGGCTATAAAAAAGAGCTGCCCGCCGGTGCGGAACCCGACCCGGCCGACCGGCGTCCCTTTGAACTGTGGCGGCAATACCTGGCCCGGCTGATTTATCCCGACCGAAGACTGACTCCTCAGCAAATCAGCAAAATCCGCTATGCCGCCAAGCTGACGGTGGATGCTCTGCTGGCGCACGCCGCCCCCTCTGAGGAACCCGTCTTTGCCGCCGAGCTGTTCCGCCACTACGCCGACCCTCAGGCCGTGGAACCGCCCGCCGCTTTCGCACTGCTGGATACGGTGGTGAATTTCCCGCTGTCTCGATGCGCCGATCATGATTTGGTACTGATGACAAATTTCGGGGTCCATTGGCTCCGGACCGGAGGCGAACCCCAGAAGGCAGCAGCCATGCGTATGTTCCGCCATCTGCTGGAGGCACTTCCATCCGGAACCCCATTGCGCCAGGCCGTGATGGATGCGGCGGAAGCCGCCGAGTGCGGTTCCAGCACGCCGCTGCTGTTCCTTCAAACCCAGCTGGGCCGCCGGTTTGGATGGGATATGAGCGAACAGGACGCTTTTTTAAGCGGCCAAAGCACCATCAGCAACGTATTTCTGGACAATCTGAAAAGCGCAACCCCCTGGGTACTCAAGGCAGCGGGCGTGGAGTATCTTCTGGAGCAGGTGGAGCTGGGCAACCGGCAGAACGTCCTGCACATTGCCACGCATTTTTCCAATCTGATCAAAGTCAGTGAAAACGTGGTGGTGCGCCGAATGGCCGGTGCGTCGCTTCTGTCCCTTGCTTCTTTGCTGACCCCTGTGCGGCGCAACGAGATCGCAGTGGAGCTGTCCAAATCCCTGGAAAGCGGAGATACGGAGATTTCCAAATATATCCCTGAGTATCTGGGTCGCTTCTCCCTTTGGCTGACGCCGCAGGAGTTGGACGAGGTGATCCACCAGATGGAGATCCTGCTCTCCTCCCCCAACGCGGGGGTGGTATCCGCCGCGCTGTCCACTGTGGGGGCGATGCTGGAATACTACGCGGTCTACGGCGGCCGTTTCGGCGAGGACCCGGACGTGGTACTGTCCCGGCGCGACCGTCTGGCAGGGCTTCTGCTGAAGGG
>QKDF01000216.1 GCA_003245395.1 Clostridia bacterium | reverse complement strand
AAGCGACTCCGATTTCAAAGCTGTCCAGATTCTCCGTAACTTCCTTCACCAGTGTATTGAGCTTGGTCAGGACCCACTTGTCCTCCATCTCCAGCTTTTCCGGCAATTTGCACGCTTCAATAGTCAAATTCATTTGGACAAACCGAGAGGCATTCCAAATCTTATTCGCAAAGTTCCGCATAGCCTCGCACTTTTCCGTGTAAAAACGGGTATCGTTGCCGGGGCTGTTGCCTGTGATCAGATTGAAACGCAGTGCATCGGCGCCGTACTTCTCCGCCATTTCCAGCGGATCAATACCATTACCAAGCGACTTGGACATTTTCCGGCCTTTATCATCTCGAACCAGACCATGAATCAGGACGGTATGGAACGGGATTTCCTTCATCTGCTCGCAGCCCGAGAAAATCATCCGCGCCACCCAGAAAAAAATAATGTCATAGCCAGTTACCATCACGGAGGTGGGGTAATAGTAGGCCAGATCTTCCGTCTGCTCCGGCCAGCCCAGCGTTGAGAACGGCCAAAGTGCGGAGGAGAACCAAGTATCCAATACATCCGGATCACGGGTCAGGTGCTCAGAACCGCAGTTTTCGCATTTGACCGGATCTTCACGGTTCACGTTAATATGACCGCAGTCGTCACAATACCAAGCCGGAATCTGGTGTCCCCACCACAGCTGGCGGGAAATGCACCAGTCGTGCACATTTTCCATCCAATTGGTATACGTCTTTGAAAAGCGGTCAGGAACGAATTTCACCTCACCGTCTCGCACCACTCGCAGAGCCTCTTTGGCCAGCGGCTCCATCTTCACGAACCACTGTGCGGAAATCAGCGGCTCCACGTCATTGTGGCAGCGGTAGCAGGTGCCCACATTATGACTGTAATCCTCCGCCTTGACCAGGTATCCCTGTTCCTCCAAATCATGGACGATGGCTTTGCGGCACTCATATCGGTCCATACCGGCATAGGGGCCGCCGTCAGCATTGATCTTGCCGTCATCTCCAATTACCCGGATGACCTCCAGATTATGACGCAGACCCACTTCAAAGTCGTTGGGGTCGTGGGCAGGCGTCATTTTCACCGCACCGGTGCCGAAACCCAATTCCACATACTCGTCGGCCACAATAGGAATTTCCCGGTTCATGATCGGCAGGATGCAGGTTTTACCTACCAGATGGCGGAACCGGTCGTCCTCGGGATTCACGGCCACACCGGTATCGCCCATCATGGTCTCCGGACGGGTGGTTGCAACCACCAGGTCCCCGGAGCCATCGGTAAGCGGATAGCGGATATACCACAGATGGCCGGGCTTATCCACATACTCTACCTCCGCGTCGGACAGAGCGGTGATGCAGTGGGGGCACCAGTTAATGATGCGGCTACCCTTATAAATCATGCCCTTGTCGTAAAGGTCGCAGAAAGTCTCCCGCACAGCGCGGGCACACGTATCGTCCATGGTGAAACGTGAACGATCCCAGTCGCAAGAGACGCCCATCTTCTGCTGCTGCTCCACAATGCGGCTGCCGTACTTTTCCTTCCATTGCCATACCCGCTCCAGGAACTTCTCCCGACCCAGGTCATAGCGGGTCTTGCCCTCGTTGACCCGGAGTTCCTCTTCCACCTTAATCTGCGTAGCGATACCCGCATGGTCAACGCCCGGAAGCCATAGCGTGGAAAAGCCCTGCATCCGCTTAAAGCGGGTAAGAATATCTTGCAGCGTGCAGTCCAGCGCATGTCCCATATGGAGTTGTCCCGTCACGTTGGGTGGAGGCATGACGATGGAAAACGGTTTCTTCTTTGGGTCCGGTTCAGCTTTGAAGCAGCCGCCGTCCATCCACATCTGATAGATGTCGGATTCCACCTGCTGCGGTTCATACACCTTGGGCAGTTCTTTTTTCATGGTGTTCTTCTCCTTTGTTGATACTCTCTTTCGTCTTTACCGAGAATGTCGGCCTGCGCTTTAAAATGCAGAAACGCCCTGAGCCGAAAGGCTCAGGGCGAACAAATGTCCGTGGTACCACCTGAATTCGGGAAATTCCCGCACTCCACCGGCGCAGTCACGCCGTTTCCCAATAACGGAGGAAATCCGTTTTACTTACTGGACCCACAGGTCGTTCAGTTCCAAGCTCCGGGACGACTTCTCTGCCGGCTTCACGGGGACTTACACCGTCCGTCCCCTCTCTTCGCTTGCGCAGCGGCGGGTACTGCTTCCCATCATTGCAGTTTGATATTGCTATTCAGTATAGTATGATACCCCGATTTTGTCAAGAGCAGCCAATTTTCTCAGCTCAAACGGAGAATTTCTTTTTTCAGCCTCTGAATAATGCGTTTTTCAAGCCGTGAAATATAAGACTGCGAAATGCCAAGCCGGTCAGCCACCTCTTTCTGCGTCTGTTCTTTCCCGCCGTTAAGTCCAAAGCGCAATGTGATGATCTCCTTTTCCCGCGGAGAAAGTACCTTCAACGCGGACGCAAGCAGGCTGCGGTCCACATCTTCCTCAATGGGACGCATCACAATGTCCGCCTCTGTCCCCAGTACGTCGGACAGCAGCAGCTCATTGCCATCCCAATCCGTGTTAAGCGGCTCGTCAAAGGATACCTCACTCTTTCGAGCGGCATTTTTCCGCAGGTACATCAGGATCTCATTTTCAATACATCGCGAGGCATACGTAGCCAGCTTAATATTCTTATCAGCTTTATAGGTCTCCACCGCTTTGATCAGCCCGATGGTTCCAATAGAAATCAGATCTTCAATATTGACCCCGGTATTTTCAAAGCGGCGAGCGATGTATACAACCAAACGCAGATTATGTTCGATTAGTTCCCGTCGGGCATGTTCCTCCCCGATGCAAGCCACCAGTTCCGCTTCTCGTTCCCGACTCAGAGGAACCGGCAGAATATCACTGCCGCCGATGTAATGCACCGGAGTCTGGGGCAGCAGTCCCAACCGCTCCAGCAGGCTCCGCAGCTTATTTAACCATTGCAGCATGGGTTGTTCCCTCCTTTTCCAGTTCACCCCACAGGGCGTCGCATCCATTTCCCACCGACGTGGGTGAGAGGGCCAGCAGCAGCTTTTCATACCGCTTTTTCCCGATTTCTGTCCAATCACTTCTCGCAGCCAGGAGCAGCCCTCCTTCCAGCCCAACCGCGCTGTAAGGCAACAGTCGGAACCCTGAAGCCGCGCCAAGCGTTCCCAAACTTCCGAGGACTTCAGGCGGAGACCGAAGTGCCCCGGGCGTAAGCAGCGGCCTGATCACCTGGGGCCACAATGGCGCTATCCGCTCCGCTGACACCACCAGTACCGGGCGGCCTGTCAGTGGGTCCCGCAGGGCATTCCCCGTATCGCACAGCGCCGTCAAGCGAAGTGTACGTCCTGAAAAGGATACCGTTATGGGAATCATCAAACCGCTCGCCCCGCTTCTGCGGGCACTGGCACGGAATACCACCGTCAGCACCAGATAGGCCGCTACCGCTGAGATCAAAAGCACCCGGCTGTTGACATCGGTATAAAAAACGCCGTTTACCACAGGGTTTCCCGCTCCGGCCAGAAGGCCCAGTGCCAATACGCACCCGGCAAAACCGCACGATATTGCAAACAGCAGCAAGGTCAGCCGAGCAAAATGCCGCTCTCCTCCATAGGCTACTCCCGCCATCACAATGCCAGATGCCAGTTTACCCGGCAGCGAGGATAAGAAGCCGCAGCCCGGTAAAAACACTGCCACAGCGTACCCCCCGCCAAGCATCGCGGCAAGAAAAAAGCGCAGGCGGTGCATTGGCGCTCCCGCCAGCTGCGCGGCAGAGAGTAAAAGCAGATAATCCACCAGCCCGTTGAGGCAAAATACGCTGTCCACATATACTACCGTCACGCTTTTCACCTCCCCCGTCCAGAACGATCTCATGGAGATGATTATAGGACAGAGCCTGCGCAAATCAGGTCGCAAAAAAGAGGTATCGACTTCCAGGCCCTTTCTTTGATGCGATATTTTTTCCTTTGTGATGGCAATGGCGTCGTCTTTAATTGGAAGCAAAATATATAAAAAAGCAGCGAGCGGAATTTCCGTTCGCTGTCTCATTCAGTATTTTATTTTATGAAATTTAGCAATACCGGAGCCTTTCCGGTCTCTGCGTCACTTATCCGATAAACGGCAATACCAACGACGCCAGCAGGGAAAATACCAGCAGTCCGATGATCACAACAGCCACAACGCGGCTCCCCTTGTTCATTTCTTCTCCTCCTCCGTCAGAATTTTACGAATGCTCTTTTCAGCCCGACTGCGGGGCAGCATCAATTCGTGTCCGCAGCCGAGACATTTAAGCTTGATATCCATCCCTACCCGCAGGATTTCCCACCGGTTGCTGCCGCAGGGGTGCTGCTTTTTCAACTCCACCTTGTCATGTAAATGCAGTTCCATCTGTTCCTCCTGTCAATCCCCCGCAAGGGAACGCATATATTAATAGTAGTTTAGCCGCACAAAGCGGCGGATGGGATGATACGTATGCCTGAAAATAAAATTTATCTACCGGAGGGCCTGCGCCCTCGTATACCTCTTACCCCTGCAACCCTGCACTCCTCTATGGAGGAAGGAACCATTCTGGAAGCGCCCGTGGAACGCTGCGATACAGAGCGAACACTCCATGTCAATCTGGGCCCCATGGAAGGGCTAATTCCCCGCGAGGAGGCGGTCGCGCCCTCTATCAGCGGTTCCGGACGAGATATCGCCCTTTTGTCAAGAGTCGGAAAGTGTATTTGCTTTACAGTAAAAGAATTGTGTTGTGATGCCAAGGGGGCACCTTATGCCTTGCTGTCCCGCCGTGAAGTCCAGGAAAAAGCACTGACCTGGTTATTGGAAACTCTGCGGCCGGGAATGGTGCTATCCTGCCGCGTAACGCATCTGGAAGCCTTTGGCGCATTCGTAGACATCGGCTGCGGCGTAATCGCCATGCTGCCCATTGAGAATATCTCCGTTTCGCGAATTCCCCATCCGGCGGAACGGTTCCGGATCGGCCAGAAAATTCTGGCCGCCGTAGCCTCCGTTGATACCGAAAAGTGCCGCTTCACCATGACGCACAAAGAGCTGCTGGGCACTTGGATGGAAAACGCCAGCTATTTCCGTGCCGGAGAAACCGTGCAAGGCACTGTTCGCAGCATTCGGGATTACGGTGCCTTTGTGGAACTGGCTCCCAATCTCTCCGGGCTTGCCGACCTCCGGGACAACGTGCTGGAAGGGGATCGGGTATCTGTCTACATCCGCTCCATTCGCCCCGAGCGAATGAAAATCAAGCTGCAGATCATTGAGCGTCTGCCGCCGCTCCCCTGCCCTGCGCCTCTGCGCTATCAGATCACCGACGGGCGCCTGGAAAAGTGGGTCTACTCCCCGCCAGGGTACGAGCGCACACCGGTAATCACAGACTTCACCCTTGATGCTTGATCTCATCCCAATAGCGTTTTGCTGCCTGCTCGGTTTTGTTGTCGCCGTATTCATAGTACCGCGCATCTCTGAGCGCATCCGGCAGATATTGCTGGGGTATCCAATGCCCCGGGTAATTGTGCGGATATTTGTAATTTTGCCGGTTGTCAAATCCGGTGGTATCCGCATGGACGTTCTGGAGCTGACGGGGGATTTCCCCCGTCCTCCCTTTTTTTAGATCTTCGCGGGCGGCGATAATCGCATTGTGGGCTGAGTTGGATTTTGGCGCCGTAGCCAGCAACACAGCCGCCTCCGCCAGAGGCAGCTGCGCCTCCGGAAGCCCAAGCTGCACCGCCGCATCCACACAGGCCTTCGTCACCACAATGGCCTGTGGATAAGCAAGGCCGATGTCTTCTGCCGCGATCACCAACAGCCGCCGACAGGGCGAAAGCAGATCTCCCGCCTCCAACAATCGGCCCAGGTAGTGCACCGCAGCGTCCGGATCGGAGCCGCGAATGGATTTTTGCAGAGCCGAGAGGATGTCATAATGGGCATCTCCATCCCGGTCATAGCGCATAGCACTGCGCTGTGCCAGCTGTGAAGTGTCTTCTCTTGTCAGAAT
>QKDF01000058.1 GCA_003245395.1 Clostridia bacterium | reverse complement strand
CCAGCACTTCCGGCAGCACCTGACGCACGGGCACCATGCCCTGTGCGCTCTGTCCCCGGCGGATGGCATAGATCTTCTGCTCCGCCGCTTCCAGCGTCTCGGCAGCCTCGCCGCCCCCGGACTGCACCATGGCGGTGATGTCGGATGCCGCCTGCGCCACGGCCCGCAGCAGCGACTTGTCCCGGACGATAGTCACATACTCCATCACGTTGGCGGAGGTGGGCGTGATCTCCATCAGCTGCGCCAGATAGGAGCGCGTGGTCTTGTCGTCATACGTGCCGTTTTTCTGCATCTCCTCCGCCACGGTAATGCCGTCCACCGGACGGGCATACGTGAACATGGAATAGATGGTCTCAAAGACCTCCCGGTTCTGGCGGAGATAGAAGTCCCCCGGCTGAAGTTTGTCCATCACGTCCTTGATGCAGTCCGGGTCGATGAGCATGGAACCCAAAACGGCCTGCTCGCCTTCCAGACTGTGGGGCATCTGCCGCAGCAGCAGATCCTCAATGGGCATTTTCCTCACCTCCGCGCATTCCCGTCAATTCCCTGCGGGAAATTATTTCTCCTCGTACACACTGACGTAAACCGTACCGGTTACGTCATAGCCCAGCTTAGCTTTAATCTGATAGGAGCCGAACGCCTTGATAGGATCGTCCAGCACCAGCTTCTGCTTGGGGATTTCCACGCCAAACTGCTTGGACAGTCCCTCGGAAATCTCTTTTGTGGTTACGGCACCAAACAGGCGGCCGCCGTTGCCGGCCTTGGCCGTGATTTTCACCATGCACTCCTTGAGCTTTTCCGCCGCGGCCTCAGCCTCGGCCTTCAGCCGGGCCTCTTCCGCCAGGCGGGCCTTTTCCTTCAGGTTCATGGTGTTGATGGTATCCGCGGTTGCGGCAACAGCCAGCTTGCGGGGCAGAAGGAAATTGCGGGCGTAGCCCTCGGAAACTTCGATCATCTGGCCCTTCTTCCCCTGGCCCTTGACGTCCTGCTGCAAAATCACTTTCATGAGACTTTCTCCTTTTCTGTCTTGTTACTTTTCAAAATACTGGTCGATGGCCTCCAAGAGCTGTTCCCGGACTGTCTCCGGGTCTCCCCCTTCCACCTGCCCGCCGGCGGTGGTGGAATTGCCGCCGCCGCCCAGCGTCTCCAGGATCACCTGCACATTGATGTCCCCCAGTGAGCGGGCGGACATGAGCACATCGTCCCCGGAGCGGAATATCACGAAAGACGCCTTGACGCCCTTGAGCGTCAACAGTTCATCCGCGGCCTGTGCCGCAGTCACGCGCTCGGCACCGTCCTCCTGTACCACGGACACGGCGATATCGTCCCGGTAAATCTCCGCCCTGCGAATGATGTCATAACGGGAGACCATCTCCTGCAGATCATTCTGGAACAACCGCTGCACGTCGGAGGTATCCGCACCCGCCCGGCGGAGAAACGCCGCCGCCTCAAAGGTGCGCCCACCGGTACGCAGGGTAAAATGCTTTGTATCCAACACAATCCCCGCCAGCAGAGCCTCGGCCTCTGCGTGGAGCAGGTCGTTTGGCTCCACCAGATACTGCAGCAGCTCCGTCACCAGCTCCGACGCGGAGGAGGCATAGGGCTCATGGAAATTCAGCGCCGCGTTTTCGATATAAGTGGCCGCCCGGCGGTGGTGATCGATCACCGCCACCCGGTTGCACGATTCCAGCAGCTGTTGGTTTTCCACCATGTCGGGGCGGTTGGTATCCACCACAATCAGCAGCGAACCGGGCTGCATCCGTAAAAACGCCTCGCTGGGCGAGATGAACACATGCTCATACTCCGGAAGGGCAGCCAGTTGAACCAATACCTGATGGGCGGCGTTGTTTTCCATGTCGATGACGATCTGTGCCAGCTTGTTCCGCTTGCGCGCGGCGCAGCACAGTCCCGCCTCGGCCCCCACCGCGTCCATGTCCGCAAAGGTATGGCCCATAATATAAATCTGACTGGCGTCGGCCATCAGCTCGGACAGAGCGTTGGCCATCACCCGGGATTTGACCTTGGTGCGTTTTTCCGTGGATTTGCTGCGGCCGCCATAAAATTCAAAATCCAGCCGGTTTCGCACCACCGCCTGATCGCCGCCGCGAGAGAGCGCCATCTCCAGGGACAGGTTGGCACTCTTATAGAGATCGGCCATCTCGTCAGCTTCCTTGCCCACGCCGATAGAAATGGTGGGCCGCAGGCCCTCGCCCACGCTGATTTCCCGGATGGAATCCAGAATGGAGAACTTTTCCTCCGCCAGCTTCTCATAATTCCGATCCTCCAGCAAAAAGAGGTATCGGTCCCGGTTGGTCTTGACCAGCAGTCCGGCAGAGTGCGTCCACTGGTTGAGTCTTTCGTCGATCTGGGCCTGGACGGCGCTGCGCTGCGCCTCTCCGCAGGCCTTCATCAGATCCTCATAGTTGTCCACCGTCACCACGGCAATGACAGGCCGGGTGCCGGCGTATTTTTTCTGCAGTTCATCGGCATCGGTGGTGTCCACCCAGTAGGTGGTAGCCACCAGATTCTGCCCCGTCCCCTTGTCCCGGGAACGCACCAGGCTGCCGTAAACCCGGAAGCGGCGGTTGTTCATGGTGACGCGGTCGGGGCATTCCGCCTTTCCCTCCAGCAGCCACTGCACAGGAAATCCGGGTACTGTGTCCTCCACCCTGATTTCAAACAGGTGCTCCCGCACACCGGCCAGCTGCAAAAAATTTTCATTGCTCCAGATGATCTCGCTGGTATCGGGGCGAAATACCATAATGGGCAGCGGCGAGTTAATCAGGGTGGATTTGCTGGCGGCGTCCACGCTGCCGGTCACGCTGTCAATGTACTGCAGGATTCCCTGTTTGCGTTTTTGCATACTGGATCGGAAAAACAGGTATAGCGCCACCGTAACAACACCTTCCGCCAGAGCCAGAATCGGCCGAACAGGTACTGTCACCAGAGTGAACAGCACCAGAAAGATAAAGTACATCTTCAGATTCGGTTCCAGCATCCGGGAAAGCTTTTTGTTCATATTTGATCTCCTTACACTCGTATGGGTATCCTTCATGCGCATACCGATAGATTCTATAAGTATAGCACTGCCAGACAGACTGGGCAATAACTTTCGATCTCTTTTGCGCTCTTTCTGCTGTTCAAATACATTTTTCAGAAAAATGTATACAAATTGGGGTAACGGTGTTATACTGAAATAGATTTCAGCGTTGAGTTGACTGGAGAGATCCGGTTCTCCGCTGCTTCTTCGTATTTCACTGGGTGGGCTGTGTTCCCTCCCGGTTTAATAAATAGACAATCTCAATACGGTCGGGCGCGGACGCAGCCCGCTTGTCTGCCGGCGAAACGGGGCCGGTCAGAGCAGTGGGGCGTTTCGGTTCGGTGCGGCTTTTGCCGTGCCTTGTTTTGACGCACTTTTTTTGCTGTCTTGTGCCATGAACCGTAGGAGGCTGCGTACATCTTTATATAAAAAGGAGCATTCTAAATTCTATGGCAGAAAAACTGAAAATTATCCCTCTTGGAGGACTCAACGAGATTGGCAAGAACATGACCGTCTACGAATACGGCGGCGAGATGATCGTTGTGGACTGCGGCATGGCCTTTCCGGGCGATGACATGTATGGCATTGATCTGGTGATTCCGGACGTGACGTACCTGATTAAAAACCACGCCCGGATCCGTGGCTTGTTCATCACGCACGGGCATGAGGATCACATCGGTGCGATCCCCTACGTGCTCAAGCAAGTCAACATGCCCATCTACTGCACCCGGTTCACCGCCGGACTTATCAAGCTGAAGCTGGAGGAACACGGGCTGGTCAAAAGCACGAAGCTGATCACCGTGGAGCCCGGCGAAACCGTTCGTGCCGGTAAGTTCAATGTGGAGTTCATCCACGTCAACCACTCCATCGCCGACTCCGTGGCCTTTGCCATCCACACCCGGATGGGCGCCGTGGTTCACACCGGCGACTTCAAGATTGACTCCACCCCCATTGACGGGGAAGTCATTGACCTGGCCCGCTTTGGCGCGCTGGGAAAGGAAGGCGTACTGGCGCTGTGCGCGGATTCCACCAACGTGGAGCGTCCGGGCTATACCCCGTCTGAAAAGACGGTGGGTGCCACCTTCACCCGCCAGTTCAGCAACTGCGAAGACCGCATCATCGTCACCACCTTTGCCTCCAATGTCCACCGTATCCAGCAGGTGCTGGACGCGGCTGAGGCGTGCGGCCGCAAGGTCGCCGTCACCGGACGGAGCATGGAGAACATGATGAAGGTCTCCACGGAACTCGGCTATATGAAGGTGCCCAAAAACACCCTCATGGATCTGAACAAAATCAAGGGCCTGCCCAAAAATAAGCAGGTCATCGTCACCACCGGCTCCCAGGGCGAGGAAATGAGCGCTCTGTACCGCATGGCGTTCTCCACCCACAAGCAGGTGGAAATCGGCCCCGGCGACAAGGTCATCATCTCCGCCTCCGCCATTCCCGGCAACGAGGTCACGGTGGGCCGCGTTATCAACGAGCTGTTCCGCAAGGGTGCAGCCGTGGTTTACGACCGGTCGGATATGCTCCATGTGTCAGGCCATGCCTGCCAGGAGGAGCTGAAAATCATCCATGCACTGACGAAGCCCCGTTTCTTCGTCCCCCTGCACGGTGAGCAGCGGATGCTGCAGCTTCATTCCCGTCTGGCACAGCAGATGGGAATGGACCGCAACCACATTGCCATCAGCGAAAACGGCGGCGTGGTTGAGATCACGGGCAAGACTTTGAAGCTCAACGGGACCGTTCCCTCCGGCGAGGTGTATGTGGACGGCTCCGGCGTGGGCGACGTGGGCGCTGTGGTAATCCGTGACCGCAAGCGTCTGGCCGAGGACGGCATGGTGGTGGTGGTTCTGCCCATGTCCTCGCAGAGCGGCCAGCTGATGTCCACCCCCGATATCATTACCCGCGGCTTCATCTACGTGAAGGAGTCCGACGGCATGATCCGGGAACTGGAACGCATCGCCATGGACGCCGCGGAAAACCTTGACCGCCGCCGCAACAGCCGCGACGACGGCGAGCTGCGCGCCGCAGTCAAGTCCGCAGTGAGCAACTACCTGTTTAAAACCACAAAGCGCAATCCCATGGTCATTCCCGTAGTGACCAAGGTATAAAACAGCCGGAGGGCGGGAGATGATTTCTCCCGCCCTCCGGTAAATATTAATCAGGGAGGGGTCTCAATGAATCTGCAGGCAGCATTTATTTTCCTCGCAGGGGACGCCGACGCATCCACCCGCACGGTGGTCTCCACTCCCAGCATCGACCTGAACGTAATCGGCTGCAAAAACTACGCCGAAGCGGAACAGGCCGCCCGTGAGGCCGCAGCCAAGGGCGTAACGGCCATCGAATTATGCGCAGGCTTCGGCAACGAGGGTATCGCCCGCATCCAGCGGGCAGTCGGCCCGGACGTAGCCGTGGGCGCCGTAAAGTTCGATTTTCATCCTGCACTGCACTTCCACAGCGGCGACACTGTATTCTGATCCCATATTGCGGCCACCGCACGGCTGCGCACACCGTAAACCCTGATTCATCAAGAAAAGCCGGGCCGGGAGAATTCTCCCGGCCCGGCTTTATTCCTGTTTTTAACAAATGCGGTTTTTATTTGCTTGCGAGCTTGTCGTCTTCAAACAGCGCCTTGGCGCTGGCGGCCAATCCGGCCAAGCCCTGCAGCTCGGATGGGATGATGATCTTCGTCGCCTGCCCGTCGGCCACCTTTGCCAGAGCCTCCAGCGCGCGGAGCTTGATCACCTGATCGTTGGGGCTGGCGGCGTTCAAAAGCTTGAGCGCATCGGCCGTGGCCTGCTGCACCTTCATGATGGCCTCGGCTTCGCCTTCAGCCTGCAGAATAGCAGCCTGTTTTGCGGCGTCGGCCCGCAGGATTGCAGACTGCTTCTCGCCTTCCGCCACCAGAATCTGGCTGGCCTTCTGGCCCTCGGCCTGCAGGATAGCCTGACGGCGCTCACGCTCGGCCTTCATCTGCTTTTCCATGGCGTTCTGGATTTCCTTGGGCGGAATGATGTTCTTCAGCTCGACGCGGTT
>QKDF01000290.1 GCA_003245395.1 Clostridia bacterium | reverse complement strand
ATAAACTACCGAATCTTTTATCCCAGCACGGTTTCTTCCAATAACGTCACGGTAGTCCGTGCCAGTTCGTATACCGTGCGCGTGGATATTGGTGAGCTATACAGCAGAGACGTGGATATCCACTGTGCACTCACCGGAACCGGGGTAGCGGACGGATATATCGCCGGCGAGGTACAGTGCAAACCTGCAACGCTGGAAATCCGCGGTCAGCAGGAGTATGTCGACCAGGTGGCCTATGCGAAGGTAACTCTGGATGTTAATGATGCTACTACCTCGGTAAGCAAATCGCTTTCTTATCAGCTCTATGATGCGCAGGATCAGCTGATTGAAGATACAAGCAATCTCCATGCCACTGTGGATCAGATTCAGGTAACGCTGCCGGTCAATGTGGTTAAGGAATTGCCTCTGCGAATGAAGTTCGTGGAGGGGGCGGGGGCCCGGGTCAGCAATCTGGACTATGCCATTTCACCTGCTTCGGTGACTGTATCCGGAGATGCAGACATCCTGCGGGATGTGGACGAGATTGTTCTGGATACCTTCGATCTGACAACATTCTCTACGCCTACCACCTACAACTATGCAATTCCCATTCCAGAGGGGTGTGAGAATCTCAGCGGATCTACGCGAGCCACCCTGACCATTCGGTTTAAGGATATGGTAACCCGCACTTTGACGGCAACAGATTTTCAGTGTGAAAACGTGCCGGATGGGAAAACTGTTACCGTATTGACGGCGGAGCTTCCCGTTACAGTTCGGGGAACTTCTGCAGATGTGGCTGCGCTTACCGATGCCGATGTATCGCTGATCGTGGATCTGAAGGATGTTACCGCTTCCAGCGGAAGCTATACCGTTGGAGCCCAAGCCAATATCCAGACAAGCGGTGACATTGGAAGCGTTGGAACTTATCAAGTACGTGTGACGATTGAAGATGCCGGCAGCACGGCAACTCAGGATGAAACCACGCAAACCCCTGATACAAACGGATAGCAAGCAAGACCTTAGGAGGAAATAAAAATGACACAAATAGCAACAATTGAACGAATTCTCGACGCAACCCATGCGGAAATTTCTGTTCCCAGGAAATCCGCCTGCGGACATGATTGCGAAGAGTGTGCCGGCTGCGGGGTGACAGGTACCGCCGTTCACGCCAAAGCCATTAACAGCATCGGTGCGAAACCTGGACAGAAGGTTGTGGTGGAGAGCAGCACCCAGAGCTTGCTGGGTATTGTTTTTCTGGTTTATATGGTTCCAATTGTGCTGTTTTTACTGGGATACTTTCTATCGACGCCGATCCAGTCCATACCGGTGCGCTACGGACTCGCAGCGGCCTCGTTTGTGCTGGGAATTGTTCTGGCCACGCTATATGACCGCCGAATCAAGCAGCGGGGAGGTCTGAAGTTTAACATCGTCCGCCTGTTCTGATGTTTGGATATGTGAGGCCGCCACTACAGGAACTACCGCAGGAAGAGCGTGACCGATTCCGCAGGGTTTATTGCGGGCTTTGCCACACATTGAGCCGCCGGTGCGGTTTTGCGGCCCGATTCATCCTGAACTATGATTTCACATTTCTGGCAATTCTCCTCTCTGATGGAGAAGAATCGCCCTGTGCGTGCGGAACCTGTATAGCAAGTCCGTTTCAAAAGAGGCCATACTGCACCGGAAGCTCTGCGTTGAACCTGGCGGCGGACGAAAGTGTGATTCTGGCCTGGTGGCAGATACAAGATCACATCGTCGACAGCGGGGTTTTTAGAAGCCTGAAGTATCGTGTGGCGTCTTTGTTCCTTGCCCGGTCATACCGCAGGGCCGCTGAAGCACGTCCTGAATTTGACCGTGCAACCCGCAGCCAGCTTGAAAAGCTGGCTGCGTTGGAGTCGGAGGATTGTGTGTCTATTGATCTTCCGGCAGACACGTTTGCAGAACTCCTTGCCGCGGCAGCCGACGCAATGGAAGAAGAGCGACGACGCCGAATTTTGCGGCAGATGTTATATCATCTTGGGCGCTGGATCTATCTCGTCGATGCGGCAGATGATCTGAAAAAGGATACAGTATCCAGTAATTATAATCCGCTGATTCCACGTTTTGGCCTCAAGTCCGATGCGCTGGATTCTGACAGCCGTGAAGTCTTTGCTCAAACGCTGGATCATTCCATCCGGCTTATGGCGACCGCCTATGAGTTGGGTGAATTTGGATGCTGGTCACCGATTTTGGAGCACACGATTTATACCAGCCTTTTTCAAGTGGGAAAGGCGGTTTTGGATGGTACATTTCATGCAACCGTACCGAAAAACAAGAAAGATAAGATTGTCGAGGAAAGCACATGAATGATCCCTACAAAATCCTGGGTGTTTCTGAGTCCGCCACAAATGCCGAAGTTAAAAAAGCCTATCTGGATCTGGCCCGGAAGTACCATCCGGATAATTATCACGACAACCCATTGGCAGATTTGGCACAGGAAAAGATGAAAGAGATCAATGCCGCCTATGAGGAGATCAACAAAATGCGTGGCAGCGGACGCGGGAGCGGAAGTACCGCCGGACGTTCCGGAAGCAGTTATGGATATGGTGGCGGGACAGCCCGGGAAACCTGGAGCGGCCAATCGGACAGTTCCGTTTTACAGCAGGTCCGTATCGCGATCAACACCGGAAATCTCACACGAGCCGAGGGATTATTGGCCGGGTATGCCGATCATAATGCAGAGTGGAATTTTCTTAAGGGTGCAATCTGCTATCGCCGCGGTTGGCTGGACGAGGCGCTGCGCTATTATCAGAATGCCTGCCAAATGGATCCGGGAAACCCGGAGTATCGTCAGGCTTTGGATTTTATGCAGAATGCAGGAGCCTCGGCGTATAGCCCCACAGGTGCGTTCGGGACTGAAGTCTGCGGCGGAGATAATTTGTGCCAGAAACTTTGCTGTGCATGGTTGCTGTGCAACGGATGTGGATTTTTAGGCTTCCGCTGCTAAAGCGGAAGATTGGGGAGGAAGAAACATTGATTAAAAGCATGACCGGCTATGGTCGGGCCCGTGAAATGCTGGATAAGCGTGATATTACCGTGGAGATCCGTTCGGTCAATAATCGGTATCTGGACTGCACAGTCAAATTACCCAGGATGTATGCCTTTGCAGAGGATGCCGTACGCCAGAGGGTGCAAAAAGCTATCTCACGGGGAAAAGTAGATGTCTATTTTACCATCGATGCAACAGCTGCTGATGTGGCAAAGGTTTCCGTCAATCGGGACCTGGCTGTTGGATACGCCGCTGCGCTTCGTGAGTTGGCACAGATTTGCGGTATAGAGGCACACACAACCGCCGAACAGGTTTCTCGTTTTCCAGATGTGCTGAGCGTTACAAAAGCCGAGGAGGATCTTGATTCCGTCGGTGATGATCTTTGCCGGGTTCTGGATGAAGCCCTTGCATCCTACAATGTGATGCGGGGGGCAGAGGGAGAAAAGCTGGCGGCCGATATCTCGGGCCGTCTGGATACGATCGAATCTCTGACTTCAAAAGTGGAGGAGCGTTCTCCGCAAACAGTGGCTGAGTATCGGCAGAAGCTGACTGCGCGGATGGAGGAAGTCCTACAGTCAACATCCATCGATCCGCAGCGGATTTTGATGGAAGCTGCTATCTATGCGGACAAAATTGCAGTGGATGAGGAAACGGTACGGTTGCGCAGCCACCTGTCGCAGCTGCGAGGTATGCTGACCGCCGATGAACCCATGGGGCGAAAAATGGACTTTCTGATTCAAGAAGTTAATCGGGAATCCAACACCATCGGTTCAAAATGCAATGATGTTTCAATTGCACAGGTTGTGGTTAACCTTAAAGCAGAGGTGGAAAAGATCCGCGAACAGGTTCAAAACGTGGAGTGATTGGATGAATCTGATCAATATTGGCTTCGGCAGTCTGATTTCAGCCGACCGTCTGGTGGCCATTGTCAGCCCGGATTCCGCTCCGATGAAGCGTCTGGTGCAGGAATCCCGGGAGAGAGGAATGCTGATTGATGCCACATATGGGCGACGGACTGCGTCCATTTTTATTATGGACAGCGATCATGTGATTTTATCGGCGTTGCCAACGGAAAAGCTGGCGGCCCGATTAAAGTTTGCAATTGAGGAAGAAAAGGAAGAATAAAATGCGAAGAGGGAAAATTTTCATTGTTTCGGGACCGTCCGGTGTGGGGAAAAGCACCGTTTTAAAGGCACTGCTGGAAAAACGGCCGGATCTGTATTTCTCTGTCTCTGCCACCACGCGGGAGCCCCGACACGGCGAGATTGACGGTGTCCATTATCATTTTTTAAATGTGGATACCTTCCGGGAATGGATCGCCAAAGACGAATTCCTGGAGTACGCCGAATATGTGGGCAATTTTTATGGGACACCGAAAAAATATGTGGATCTGGCCATGAACAAGGGCCGAGACGTAATTCTTGACATCGAGATCCAAGGCGCGATTCAGGTATGCGGCAAGCGATCTGATGCGGTTCGTATTTTCATTGCCCCGCCCTCCTGGCCCGAATTGGAGCGCCGGTTGACTGAGCGTGGCACCGATTCCCCGGAAAAAATTCAAAAACGACTTCTCCGTGCCAAGGTGGAATTTCAGACGGCCTATACGTACGATTATTTTGTAATCAATGATTCCGTTGAAAACGCAGTGGAGGAATTGGATGCCATCATGACGGCGGAGCACTGTAAACCCAAGGAACGGATGGAGATTATCAATTCCAGATAAACAGGTCGATAAAGATTTTATGATATAAATTTAAGCCTAAGCGGCAGAATGGAAGATGCAATTATGATGCTTTATCCTGCAATGAGCGAACTGAATCACTATATCCCCAATCGCTATATGCTGGTGAATGTGGTGGCTCTCCGGGCTCGCCAGATCGCCGAGTCTGCAGAAGAGTCCGGCGAGGTTCTGAATGAGAAGCCTGTCACACTGGCAATTCATGAAGTAGCAGCCGGAAAACTGGATGCCAGCGAAATGGATCTGACGATTGAGGAAAATAGCGATCCCAAGGCATAAGTATCAGGAAACTGGAAAAGGGGCAAGTGAATGGAGACTGTCTTGATAGCAAAGATTGCCGTCAGTGCGGCGACTTATTCCATTGACAAGCCCTATGACTATTTGGTGCCCGGTCCTCTTTTGGAATCCGTCCGAGTGGGTGTCAGAGTTATGGTGCCCTTTGGACGCGGAAATCGCAGCTGTGAAGGTCTGATTCTGGCATTGGAAACAGGACAAAAGGTACCGGTGCTCAAAGCGTTGGAATCTGTGCTTGACTCCGAACCGGTCCTTGACAGCTGGGGTGTTTCATTGGCATTATGGATGCGTCAGCGCTACTTTTGCACGATGTATGAAGCAGTAAAAACCATCCTGCCGGCGGGACTTTGGTATCGACTGAAAGAGACGTACCGCTTGGCTGACGGAATCAAGCGTCCTGACGCAGAAACGTTGGCCGGTCGGATCAAGGGCACTGCCGCAGTATTTGATATATTGTACGCCGGAGATGGAACGGCAGATCTGCAAGAGCTCAAGTCCGCCTGCGGAGATACTGTGGAGAGGACGCTGCGTGCTTTGTGCAAAAAAGGTGTGCTGGCCTCTGATACTATCGCTCTGCGAAAAATCAGTGATAAGACCCGTAAAATGGTAGAGTTGGCAGTCAGCGTTGAGGAAGCCATGGCGTTGGTCGAGCCCGGACGGAAGTCCCGGCCTCTGCGTTACGAAGTGGTGCACTTGCTTGCTTCTACTGGCCGGGTGTCTTCACAGGATATTTGCTATTTTACCGGAGCTTCCATGCAGACCCTGAAGGGGCTGGAGAAGTCCGGTATTGTGACGTTTTCGGAAGAAGAACAGCTGCGAATTCCCACTCCAAAGGCTGTCAAGCCCGGTGCCCCCATTGTGCTCAATGACGAACAGGAAGAGGCGTTTCATAAAATCCTGAATATGACGTCTTCAGGGCAGCCCAAGGCAGCCCTTTTACAGGGTGTGACGGGGAGCGGGAAGACGCAGGTCTATATTCGGCTGGTTCAGGAGATACTTGAAAAAGGGCAGACGGCAATTGTGCTCGTTCCTGAAATCGTTTTGACCCCGCAGATG